>JBEGRT010000346.1:0-6657 GCA_041180305.1 Pseudomonadota bacterium | reverse complement strand
CCGTCCAGCCCCTTCCAGCACAGCGTGGCCATGACCGACAGAATGAGCAAGGCCACCAGCACCTCGATGAGGGTGAAGGCACCCTGGGTGCGGCGAAGGGGCAGGCGCAGCATTGGCATCAGACCCCCGGGCGCGGGACCACGGTGGACACCCGCACGATCACCTGCTTGTTCTCATCGAACACCACGGCATCGACCTTGCGGAAATTCAGGTTGGGCGTGGCCTTGACCTGCAGACTGCCCGGGAAATCACGGCCCAGCTGGCGGCAGGTGAAATCGCTGTCACCCACGGCTGGCCACGATGATTTGTTCAGGCGCAGGGCCACCAACTGGTTTTCGGCGCACCACTGCGCCATGGTGAGGTCGTTCAGGCGCTGGGCATTGAGCGTCAGCCCACCCGCGGCCTTGAAGCCCGCCGCCAGTGTGATGGCCACCACGGCCAGGGCCACCAGCACTTCGATCAGGGTCATGCCCCGGGGGGCGAGTGGATCAGTTCGCACCAGCCACTCCCTGGGGGGCGCCATCGAGCGGGGGCAGGTCGATCTCGGGCGTGCCTGAGCGCACGACATCGAAGGCGCCCAGGCCATCCGTGCCAATCAGGATCTGCTGTTTTTCAAGGCGGAGCACGATGCTCTGGGGCCCCACCACCGGCTCGGGGCCCAGGGTGATGCTGCGTGCACCCACCACCTCAGCCCGCACTTCGCGCTCCAGCCACTGCTGGGCCGGCATGGCCTTGGGCGGCAGGCCCATGAACTGGTAATCGACCTCGGGGCCATTGGGCTGAGGCACCCAGATCACGGTCAGGCCACCGGCACGCGCCTCGGCTCGCGCCGACTCCAGGAAGGCGATCAGGCGGGCTGCTTCGCGCTCCAGGCGCGAGGCAGATGGATCAGGCAGCGCCATGGACACCACGGCCGTGCTGATCGCGATGATGGCCACCACGACCATCAGTTCCAGCAAGGTGAAACCCCTCGCGCGAAGGCGCATGTGGCCGTCCGGGCTCACTGCCAGGAGCCGAGGTCCGCGTCCTTGCCTTCGCCGCCTTCCTTGCCGTCAGCCCCCAGGCTGAACACATCGACCTCACCCTTGAGGCCCGGGTTCAGGTACTTGTAAGGCTGGCCCCAAGGGTCGTTGGGCAGCTTTTCCATGTACGAGCGCCAGTTCGCCGGCACCGGGCTGGCGGTGGGCTTGGCCACCAGGGCCTGCAGCCCTTGCTCGGCCGTGGGGAAGCGCTGGTTGTCGAGCTTGTACAACTTGAGCGACTGCATGATGTTGCTGATGTCGGTGCGCGCCGCGGTGACACGGGCGTCATCGGCACGGTCGAGCACATTCGGCACGATCAGGGCGGCCAGCAGGCCGATGATCACCAGCACGACCATCAGTTCGATCAGGGTGAAGCCGCGGGCGATGCGTTGACGCAGGCGAAGGGTGGTCATGTTGAAACACTCGGTAAAGCAACGAACCGCACGCACTGGCGCGCGATCACAACAGGGGCGCCAGCATGCCGCAATTTGCATGACGGACACTGCAGGATCTACCCCAACTCTTCGGGACTGTTCTCGCACCGAAGTTCCCTGGCAACCATCATAATGTTCTGATCATGGTTTCACGCTTCTTTGCTCTGCTGATCTGGGCCGCTGTGGCGCTCAGTGCCGCCTATTGGGGTTTGCGCTGGTTCGGCAAGGGGCCTGGCGTGCCCGCCGGCACCACCCCTGCCGTGGTGGAAAGTGCCCTGCGCGGTGATCTGTCCCGGCTGCTGTCGGGCCCGGTCAAGGCCGTGACCGAGGCTTCAGCGCCCGCCCCGACCGCACTGGCCGGCCGTGTCCAACTTCTGGGTGTGGTGGCCCCGCGTCAGGAAGACGGCCGAAACGGCGTGGCACTGCTCACGCTCGATGGCAAACCTGCCCGCGCCTACAAGGTCGGCCAGGTGGTCGACGGAGACCTGGTGGTGCAGAAGATCCTGCAAAAGCAGGTCCAGATCGGCCGGGCAGATGCTCCACCTTCGCTCACGCTCGATCTGGCCGGTCTGCCTGCCGCAGCCACAGGTTCGCTGCCTCCGGTGGCCAGCTTGTCGCCCCCGGTGGCCACGGCAGCTGCGCCCGTGCCACCACAACAGCCGCCCACCGCGCCGGTGCCGCCGCCCGAACTGATGCCTCCGGGCATGGCGGGTGCTGCCGTGGAAGGCAGCGTGCCGGTGGTGGCGCCCAACCCTGCGCCGCCCCGCGTGGTACCACCCCGCTTTCGTCGGCAGGCGCAAGCCAACCACAACGATGGGCAGCCCGCAGCGCCGCCGAACTGACGCCGCTTTATCCGCATTGAAAAAGGGGCGCATGGCGCCCCTTTTTGCTTGTGCCGTCTGAACTCAGCGCAAGAACAACCGGTAGACCGGGTTGCGGGTCTCGTCCACGTAGTGGTAGCCCAGCCCTTCCAGCACCTGCCCGATGGCCTTGACCTCATCCTTGGGGACCTGCAGGCCCACCAGGATGCGCCCATAGTCGGCGCCCTGGTTGCGGTAATGGAACAGGCTGATGTTCCAACCCGGCGGCATGCTGGTCAGGAAGCGCATCAGCGCGCCTGGGCGTTCGGGGAACACGAAGCTGTAGAGCCGCTCGCCATCGGCCAGCGACGAACGCCCGCCCACCATGTGGCGTACATGGGTCTTGGCCAGCTCGTCATGCGTGAGGTCGACCGTGGCAAAGCCCTGGGCCTCGAAGGCCTGCGCAATCTGCTTCGACTCGCCCTTGCGCTGGGTGCTCAGCCCCACGAACACATGCGCCTGCGCCGCGTCGGAGATGCGGTAGTTGAACTCGGTCACGTTGCGCGGGCCGATCATTTCACAGAAGCGCTTGAACGAGCCGCGCTCTTCCGGAATGGTCACGGCGAACAGGCCTTCCTTTTCCTCGCCCACATCGGCCCGCTCGGCCACAAAGCGCAAGCGGTCGAAGTTCATGTTGGCGCCACAGTTGATGGCGATGTAGGTCTTGCCCTGGCCACCATGGCGCGCGGCGTACTGCTTGATGGCGGCCACACCCAGGGCCCCTGCCGGCTCCACGATGGAGCGCGTGTCCTGGTAGATGTCCTTGATGGCGGCGCACACCGCGTCGGTGTTGACGATCACGAAGTCATCGACCAGATCGCGCACCAGGCGCAAGGTCTCTTCACCCACCAGCTTCACTGCGGTGCCGTCCGAGAACAGGCCCACATCGGCCAGCGTGACGCGCTCGCCGGCCTTGGCCGATCGCACCATGGCGTCGGAGTCGTTCATCTGCACGCCGATCACCTTGATCTCGGGGCGCAGCGCCTTGATGTAAGCCGCCACCCCGCTGATCAGCCCGCCACCGCCAATGGCCACGAACACTGCATCGATGGGGCCGCTGTGCTGGCGCAGGATCTCCATGGCGACCGTGCCCTGCCCCGCGATCACATCAGGGTCGTCGAAGGGGTGCACGAAGGTCATGCCGTGCTTTTTCTCCAGCGCCTTGGCGTGCAGGGCGGCATCGGAGTAGCTGTCGCCATGCAGCACGATGTTCACGTTCTCACCGCCAAAGGACGCCACCGCATCGATCTTGACCTGCGGCGTGGTCGTGGGCATCACGATGGTGGCCTTGCAGCCCAGACGGCGCGCGCCCATGGCCACGCCCTGCGCGTGGTTGCCCGCCGATGCGCAGATCACGCCGTTGGCCAGCGCCTTGGCACTGAGCTGGGCCATCTTGTTGTAAGCCCCGCGCAGCTTGAAGCTGAACACCGGCTGGGTGTCTTCGCGCTTGATCCACACCTCATGGCCCAGACGGGCCGACAGGTGGCGCGCATGCTCCAGCGGCGATTCAATCGCCACGTCGTACACGCGGCTGGTCAGGATGCGGCGCAGGTAGTCGTCGAGGTTCGGGCCCGTCGGCGCGGACTGGCGAGGCTTGGAGGCGGCCTTGCCTGCGGCCTTCGTTGCTGCCTTGGTGGCAGCCTTCAATGCGGCTTTTGGCGCTGGCTTGGTGGGAGCGACGGCGGTGCGGCTGGCCTTGGCGGCAGGCTGACGGGACATGGCGGGATTCCGTTCTGACAATCCCGCCATTGTCCTGCATCAGGCGTCGGCCTGACCGGCCACACGCCCCAGCTGGTGCGGGCACCCGGCTGCATCGCCCATCAGCACCTTCAGATAGGCCTGCTGCTCGGCCAGGCCACGCGCGACACGCCGCGCGCGCCACACGGGTGAAGCCATCGCGAGCAAAGACCCTGCGGCCTTGGGCGCGGCCATGATCAGGGGGTACCAGGGCAGCGTGGGTGGCAAGCCCAAGGCCCGCATGCCCTGTGTGCCCACGAACCACTGCACCAGGCTGAGGTGCCGGTGCTTGTTGAGCACACCACGCAGCCGCGGCCAGTCGGCATACCGGCGCGCCAGGGGCTCGTCCATCAAGGCACGGGCCAGTGCCACGCTGCTGTCGTCGCTGGGTGCCTGGCTGAGCAGGTTGCGGTACAGCGCCACGCGGCCCTCATGCTCGGTGTGCACCAGCAGGCCCTCTTCCACCCCCATGAGCCAGCCAATGGCCCGCCACAGGTGCATCACGTCCTCGCTGTCGGCGCGGCTGATGAAGGTGCCGGTGCTTTTCAGCGAAAGCAACTGCACCACACTGAAGCCCAGGTAGGTGGCCTGCATGTCCAGCTGATTGATGGCCAGGCCCCATTGGCCGCTGTCCCAATCAGGGTCTTTGGACAGCTGGTGACGCACCAGCGCGTGCATGAGGCGCACACGCAAGGTCATGTGAACGCCAGCCCCACCCAGCGCCAGGCCACCCGGCGCGGTGCAGGCCAGCCACCATGACGTGGTCTCCGCAATGCGCCGCTGCGCACCCTTGGCCAGCGCCCCCGTGCGGATCAAAGGCTGATTCAGCCCGGCAGCCTGGTAGCCGGCCATCAGGCCCGCATCGCGCAGCACCATCATCCCGTGCAGCCCGGTGCCATGCAGCACCTCGGCGCCACGGGCCAGCCTGGCCGGGTCCACCCACGCAGGCCACTGTTGTGCCTCGCACAGGTAACGCGCCAGGGGTTCCGGTGTACCCGGTGGCAACGGGCCGGGACGCGCCAGCAAGGCCTCGAACTGTTTCCAGGCCTTGCCCATGCCTTCCTGCTTCATCCACACGATCACGTGGTCGGCCAGCGGGTCGCCTCGCCACAAGGCTTCGCCCATCTCGGCCCATTGCTGAACGGTCGGCTCAGCGTGCCGGCCGGCAAACCAGCGCAGGCGCGCCACCATCGCGCGCGAGCGTTTCAGGTCCGCACCATGGCGAGTCGGCGCGTGCGCAAGCACAGGGAACAGAGGCGCCAGCGGCTCGGGTGAGCCAGCGTGGGGCGCATGGGCAGCAAGGGTGGCAGAAGACATGGAAGAGCCTGTCGTGACGAACAGGCTCCATCGTCTGCAAGCGCACCGGCCGGGTCATTGACGCCAAGCGCCGATCGACACGCAGCAGTTGCACAGCCCGGGTATGTCCTGCCCCGAACGGCCATGAAAAAAGCCTGCATGCGTGAACATGCAGGCTTGTGGCAACTGCCGGCCGCAGCCAGCAGCGCAAGAGATCACTTGCGGGTGTTGCGCAGGCGACGGATGGCGGCCAGCTGGGCCACCATCTCGGTCAGTTCGCTCTGGGCCTTGGCCAGGTCCAGGTCGCCCTTGGCGTTCTGCACGGCCTCTTCGGCCAGGCGTTTGGCCTCATTGGCCTTGGCCTCGTCCAGGTCCTTGCCGCGGATGGCGGTGTCGGCCAGAACGGTCACGCAGTTGGGTTGCACTTCCAGAATGCCGCCAGCGACGAAGACAAATTCTTCTTCCTGGTTGTCGGCACGCTGGATGCGAACGGCACCGGGCTTGATGCGGGTGATCAGCGGTGCGTGCTTGGGCAGGATGCCCAGTTCACCGACTTCACCCGGCACAGACACCACCGTGGCTTCGCCCGAGAAGATGGACTCTTCGGCCGAAACGACGTCAACGTGAATGGTGGACATAGGTGCTTCCTCTGTTACTTGCCAGCAAAGGCGTCAAAGAGCAATCAGCAAGTCGTGGGTGGGCTGGCAAGGCGCCTCGCACAGCCAGACCCGAAGTCTGGCGAGCAAGGCAACGCAGCCAGCGCGCCCAGGACGCCGCTGATTACATCTTCTTGGCCTTTTCGAAGGCTTCGTCGATCGTGCCAACCATGTAGAAGGCTTGCTCGGGCAGGCTGTCGCACTCGCCGTTCACAATCATCTTGAAACCACGGATGGTTTCCTTCAGGGGCACGTACTTGCCAGGGGCGCCGGTGAACACTTCGGCCACGTGGAAAGGCTGCGACAGGAAGCGCTGGATCTTGCGAGCGCGCGACACGAGCAGCTTGTCTTCCGGAGCCAGTTCGTCCATGCCCAGAATGGCGATGATGTCGCGCAGTTCCTTGTAGCGCTGCAGGGTGCCCTGCACGGCGCGGGCCACGGTGTAGTGCTCTTCGCCCACCACGTGCGGGTCCAGCTGACGCGAGGTCGAGTCCAGCGGGTCCACGGCGGGGTAGATACCCAGCGAGGCGATGTCACGCGACAGCACCACGGTCGAGTCCAAGTGGGCGAAGGTGGTGGCAGGCGACGGGTCGGTCAGGTCGTCCGCAGGGACGTACACGGCCTGGATCGAGGTGATCGAGCCGACCTTGGT
>JBEGRT010000345.1:0-4075 GCA_041180305.1 Pseudomonadota bacterium | reverse complement strand
AGCGGGGCAGGGGGCTGTCGTGGCCCACCGTGGCGGGCTGGCGTTCAGGCCCGGGGGGGGCATCGGGCCATTCGGGGCTGGCCGGGCAGCACCACAGCTCCAGGGCCGACATGGCGTGCTGTTCGGGCGCACGCAAATGCAGCAGGGCCAGCTGGGCACTGCGCGTGGTGTTTCTCAAGGCCTGCAGCGCGGTGGCGCGAGTGGCATCGCCCAACCCCACATCGGTCAGGTCGAGCGCGCTGAGGCTCAGCAACAGGTTCTGGAATTCGGCCGGGACCCGGTCAGACGACGCGATCGTCATGCTTCACTGCAATCCACCCTCACTTCGCCCGGCGAAGCCCGTCCTGCTGTGTCTGGCGGGGTGGATCGCCAGTGTCGTCCAATGTCTCACAAAGCTGGCGACAGAAAAAGGGGGTTTCAGCGGGGATTCTGGCCTGCCCGGTGTCATCCCATCACCTTGCGGGGGGATGACGGTGCCTGTCCAGCAGGCTGTTCGGGCGGCTGGGCCACTTCGGTGCGGTTTCGGCCACTGGCCTTGGCGCGGTAGAGCGCCTGGTCGGCTCGCTCGATGCACACGTGCAGGGGCTCGGAGGTGTCGTAAGGCGTCAGCCCGGCCGAGAACGTGGGTTTGAGGTCAGGCATGGAAGGCACCAGGGCTGTGCGCGCCAGCAGGTCGCGCAGCCGATCCAGCCCGATGTTGGCCTGGCCGGTCTGCGTGTCGTTGAGCAGCACGAGGAATTCCTCCCCGCCCCAGCGGGCCAGCACGTCGGTCTCGCGCAGCACCGACTCGGCCACCTGGGCAAAGCCGCGCAGCACCTCGTCGCCCACGCCGTGCCCGTGCGTGTCATTGATGCGCTTGAAGTGGTCGATGTCCAGCAGGGCCAGGCAGAAGCGGTGGTGCCCGGTGCGCTCCAGGCGCTTTTGGTGCTGTGTCAGCACCTCCATCATGTGGCGGCGGTTGTACAGGCCGGTCAGTTCGTCGCGCGTGGCCAGGATCTGAATGCGCTGCAGCGCCTGGCTCAGCTCTTCCTTCTGGGCCTGCAGGCGGGCGCGCAGGGCCGACAGCTGGGCCGCCAGCGAGGAAATGGTGGGCACGATGGCGGCCACCAGCACGAAGTGCGCAAACTCCAGCTTCAGCGGGTAGTACGCGGGCTCGGTGCGGGTCTTCCACGCGATCACGCCAGCCATCAGCAGCACGGTGTAGCCACCCGCCAGGCGGGCATCGCGCGCCCGCATGTTGAAGATGCCGAACACCAGCACCAGCGCCAGCAGCATCATGGTCGAGCCATGCACCGGCCCCGTGATGGCGTAGGCGCCCGAGATCACGGTCAGCGCGGCCATGATCTGCGGCAGCGTCAGGGCCGGGTCGGCGAAGCGTTTGTTCAGGCCAGAGCGCAATATCCCGTACCACAGCAGCACGTTCAACAGGATCGCCGCCGACAGCTCGGCCGCCTCGTTCCAGGCCATGAAGCCGGTCAGGCAGGCGTATCCCATGAGCGCCACGCAGATCAGGTACACGCTGGCGGCCGTCAGCGAGCGGCTGATCCGCAATCGCTGCTTGGGGTCGGTGCTCAGGAGCACGTCGCCGAACCGTCGGGTGAAAGATGTCATGGCGAGCGGCCAGAGGCGGGGAGGGTGGAACCGCCAGGGGCCGGTTTTGGGAATTTCGGCATTCCGCAGCGCAGGTTGAGGGCGACTTGCCTGGCTGACGCATGCGGTCAACATTCAAATCGATTGAACAGTGCGCACAAGGCGGCGCAACCCGAGGGGGCGCCCAGGGCCCTAACCTTTCTGGCAGGATGGTTCACATCGCAAAATCCACGCGCCCCACCGCCATGTCCTCTGCCAACCGTTATTCGCTGCCTGCCATCGTCCTGCACTGGGTGCTGGGCCTGTCCATCCTGGGCGCCTTCGCCATGGGCCTGTACCTCGACGACCTGCCGTTCTCGCCCACCAAGCTCAAGCTGATCAACCTGCACAAGTGGGCGGGCGTGACCATCCTGTTCCTGTCGGTGCTGCGCCTGGTCTGGCGCATCACGCACCGCCCACCGGCCCTGCCGGCCGAGGTGCAGCGCAACATGCCCGGCTGGCAGACGGCCGCCTTCCATGGCACCCACCACCTGATGTACCTGCTGTTCTTCATCGTGCCGCTGGCCGGCTGGGCCTACAGCTCGGCCAAGGGCTTCCCCATCGTGTGGTTCGGCGTGCTGCCCCTGCCTGACCTGGTGGCCAAGAACGAAGAGCTGGCCCACCTGTTCAAGGAAGTGCACGAACTGGCCGCCTTCGCCCTGGTGGGCCTGGCCCTGCTGCACATTGCCGCCGCCCTCAAGCACCAGTTCATCGACCGCGACAACCTGCTGGCCCGCATGCGCCCGGGCCGCGGCTGACCCACACCGGCCCTTCAGCCTTTTCCGGAGTTCTGCCCATGCCACTGACCTTCACCCGCGCCGCCCTGGCCTGCGCCACCCTGGCATCCGGCCTGGGCCTGCCCCTGATGGGCCATGCCGCCACCCTGGTGCCTGCGGGCAGCGAAGTCACTTTCGTGGCCAAACAGATCGGCGTGCCGCTCGATGGCCGCTTCCGCAAGTTCGACGCCCAGATCGCGCTCGACCCCAAGCAGCCACAGGCCGGCAAGGTCAGCTTCGGCATCGACCTGGGCAGCGTCACCATCAACCCCGAAACCGATGCGGAACTGCTCAAGCCCGAGTGGTTCGGCACGGCCAAGTTCCCGCGAGCCACCTTCGTCTCCAGTGCCATCAAGCCGGCCGGCCATGGCAAGTACGAGGTCACTGGCAAGCTCACCATCAAGGGTGTGAGCCGTGACCTGACCGTGCCGGTGCAGCTGGCCGCGGCCGGGGCTCAGGCGGTGGCCACGGGTGGTTTCACCTTGCAGCGCCTGGCGTTCAAGGTGGGTGAAGGCGACTGGGCCGACACCTCGGTCGTGGCCAACGATGTGCAGGTGAAGTTCAAGCTCAACCTCAAGGACCAGCCGGTGCAGTGAGGCACCTGCGGCCCTCTTTTCCTTGTCAACCCGCGGCGCGCCGCATCTCTGAAGGATCCCCTCCATGAAACTGATCGCCCTGTCTGCCCTGACCGCTGTGGCCACCCTGGCCGGTGCCGCCCACGCTGCCCCCGCCACCTACGGCATCGACCCCACCCACACCTTCGTGACCTTCGAAGCCAAGCACTTCGGCACCTCCACCAACCGCGGCCGTTTCGAGAAGATCACCGGTTCGGTCACTTTCGACAAGGAAGCCAAGTCGGGCAAGGCCGAGATCACCATCCCCACCGGCGCCATCAACACCGGCACCCAGGCTTTTGATGGCCACCTCAAGAGCAAGGACTTCTTCAACAGCGAAGCCTTCCCCGAAGCCAAGTTCGTGGGCGATGCCTTCAAGTTCGACGGCGACAAGGTCACCGAAGTCACCGGCAACCTGACCCTGCTGGGCAAGACCCTGCCGGCCACGCTGAAGGCCTCGAGCTTCGGTTGCTACGAGAACCCCCGCCTCAAGCGCGAAGTGTGCGGCGGTGACTTCGAGACCACCATCCAGCGCAGCGCCTTCGGCATGAACTACGGCGTGCCCTTCATCCCCGACAACATCAAGCTGGTCATCCAGATCGAAGCCGTCAAGCAGTGACGGCACGCGGCACGAGGTGCCGCCTGAGCACCTGGGCCAGCTCTTGCGATGCAAAGGGCTTGGCCAGGTGATCGTCCATGCCGGCCGCCGCGCATCGTGCGCGGTCATCGGGGCCGGCATTGGCCGTCAGGGCCACCACGGGCACATTCGGTGCGCCCGTGTCCTGTTCATGCGCCCGCAAGCGGCGCGTGGCTTCCAGCCCGTCCATCTCGGGCATCTGGCAATCCATCAGCACCGCATCGAAGGGGTGAGGGCCGGGCAGCAGCTGGTCCAGCGCCTGCTGGCCGCTGGTGGCCAGCGTCACCTGCAGCCCCAGGTCGTGCAGGATGCTTTCGGCCACCAGGGCGTTCACCGGGTTGTCTTCCACCAGCAGCACATGGCCTTGCAGGGTGCGCGGGCTGGCTTTCATGTCCTGCCCAGAGGCCACGGCATCATCT
>JBEGRT010000344.1:0-6683 GCA_041180305.1 Pseudomonadota bacterium | reverse complement strand
GGGTGCGGCCGGTGCCCGCCACCAGCCGTGCGGAAACCGCCTCGGTGGCACGCCGGTGTGTGGCGGTGCGCCCCGCGCTGCCCCAAGCCCCAGAGGAAGCGGTCACGCGGCCCGCTCCTGCGCAGCGGCGTCGCCCCGCACGATGTCGTGGTGCACTTCGCCCACGCCATCCAACCGCAGGTGAAGGCGCTGCCCGGGCTTGATCCAGTGCCCGTTTTCCATGGCCGTGCCGTGGGGCAAGGTGCCCGTGGCGATCAGCTCGCCAGGCAACAAGGCCTCGTCTTTCGACAGGAAACTCAGGGTCTGGCCCCAGCGGTGCAGCATGCCCGCCGTGCTGCAGCGGGCCACTTCCCGCCCGTCGATCTCGACCACGGCCTGCAGTTGTTCGATGCGCTCCAGCACATCGGCCGCGGGCACGATCTCGGCCGACATCGAGCTGCTGAAGTGCTTGGACTTCTGCGGCCCCAGGCCCGTGGCCATCTCTGCGCGCTGGATGTCGCGGCAGCTCCAGTCGTTGACCAGCACGAAACCGCCAATGGCCGCCAGGGCTTCGTCGGGTGTGGCATTGCGCAAGGGGCGGGCCAGCACCAGGCCCAGCTCCAGCTCGTAATCGAGCGCGCGGGTGAACGAAGGCCAGCGCATGGGCTGACCGCTGGGCAGGAAGCTCAAAGGGTTGCCCAGGTAGTACACGGGCTGCTGCCGCGCCAGCGGGTGGGGCCGGAATGCCGGGAAGGTGCGGCCCACCACCTTTTCATAGGCCCGGGTGACCGGCCACAGGCCCGGCATGAAGCGGCGCACATAGCCGCGCGAAGCCTGTTCCCAGTGCAGCGCATACAGGCTGCAATCACGGAAGCTGCGCGGCTGGAACGGCAAGGCCAGCGCCCCTGGTTGCCAGGCGGCATCAGGCACGGCGTCAGGCGCTGGTGGCGGCAGGAAATCCCAGGCCAGGGTCTCTGAAGCGGTAGCCGGCCGCCAGCCCCCACCCAGTGCTTCCACCTGCCAGCAGGTCTGGCGGGTGGCCCCCGATGACACAATCCGTCGAGCTCTCACAAGCACCCCACAAGTATCCAAGTGGATACAATGTAGCCAACCGGATACCTGGCGTCAACATGCCCGACCACACCCCGCCGAAGGAGGCGACCAACCCCATGGCTGCCGGCAAACGCCAGCTGATGGATGCGGCCTTGCGCCTGATGGCCCAGCACCAGGCCAGCGATGCCCTGAGCCTGCGCGAGCTGGCCCGCGAAGCCGGGCTGAACCACAACACCTTCTACCGGCACTTCACCAGCCTGAGCCAGCTGCAGGCCGAACTGATGAGCGAGTTCAGCGCCCACCTGCGCCAGGGCACGCGCGCGGCCCGCGCCCAGGAAGAAGCCGGTGGCACCGTGGTGCGCCGCGTGGTGAGCTGGCTGTTCGAATTCGCCGCGCAGCACCGCGAGCTGTGCCTGGTGGCCTGGCGCACCCTGCACGGCCCGCCCAGCGAAGGCCGCCTGCAACTGCAGCGCTGCCTGACCGACCTGCGCGACGACATGCTGCGCGACCAGCGCGCCATGGGCCTGCTGCCCCCGGGCCCCGACGATGTATGGCTTCGCATGCTGGGCCTGTACGGCCGCAATGTGTTCGCGCTGATGGTGCGCTACCTGGACGACGCCACCCAGCGCGAAGCCCTGCTGGCCGAATCGGAAGAGCTGCTCGCGGTGTTGGTGGCGGGCACGCGCCTGCTGCACCCAGGTCACAAGGCGTGAGAGAATCTCGCCCTTGCCGGCCAGCCCGGCACTGGGGGCCTGTAGCTCAGTCGGTCAGAGCAGAGGACTCATAATCCTTTGGTCGTGGGTTCGAGCCCCACCGGGCCTACCACCCAGGCACTCCTCCAGCAGCCATGCCCTGCACCCTTGCCGCCGCAGTTCACAGCGAACTGATCATCAAGAAAAGCCGCTTCATTGGCTGCGTGCAGTCGGTCTCGGGCCGCGCCGAGGCGCAGCAGGTGGTGGCCGCCTTGTGGGCCGAACACCCCACCGCCACACACGTGTGCTGGGCCCTTCTGGCCGGCGGGCAATCGGCCGCGGTCGACGATGGCGAACCCAGCGGCACGGCAGGCCGCCCCATGCTGGAAGTGCTGATGCGCCAGGAACTCGAAGGCGTGCTGGCCACCGTGGTGCGGTACTACGGCGGCACACCACTGGGCGCCGGGGGGCTGGTGCGGGCCTACACCGACAGCGTGGCCCAGGCCCTGCTCAAGGCCGACAAGGTGCCCATTCGCCGCTGGTTGCTGCGTGAATGCCAGGTGCCCTATGCGCAAGAAGGCCAGGTTCGCCGGCTGCTCGATCAACACGAAGCCCGCCTGCAATCGGTGCAGCACCAAGATCACGTGCGCCTGCAATTCGAGGTGGAGGAAGGCCACTGGCCAGCGCTTGAACACGCCCTGAACGAGTCGGGCCGCGGCCTGCTGCAGTGGCTGGACACGCCTTGACGCCGTTCGCCAGACGGCACACCGAGCACCGGGCAAGCGTGTAACATCCGCGTCACGTCTAACAAGGCGCCGGCACGAGCGCCCCCTCTTCATGCTTGAAGGACGACCATGACCACCTCACACGACCATGCGCCCATCGTGCCCCGCGAGCACCTGGATTTCGACCTGGACAACCCCGACATCCCGAAGTACTGGATGAGCGGCGATCCGTTCAAGACACGGTTTTTCGATGCCATGTCGACCCTGTTCCCGCAGGGCGAGCGCTTCTTCATCACCAGCGTGCGCGAGTTCCGGGACCAGATCACCGACCCCAAGCTGCTGCAAGAGGTGAAGGACTTCACCCGCCAGGAGGCGCAGCACTCGATGCTGCACCGGCAGTACAACGAGCGCCTCAAGCGCCAGGGGGTGGACATCGACGCCATCACCGAGTCACTGGAAGAAGACCTGTTCCGCCATGCCCAGCAGCACCTGACGCCGCAGCAGCGCCTGGGCATCACGGCCGCACTGGAACACCTGACGTCGATGATGTGCACCTGCTTCTTCGAGCGCAAGGAACTGCTGGAAACCAGCGACCCGCGCGTGCGTGCGCTGTATGCCTGGCATGCCGTGGAAGAGGTCGAGCACAAGGCCGTGGCCTTTGATGTGCTGGAAAAAGTGGCCAAGGTGCCGCGCTGGCGCCGCAACCTGTCGATGCTGCTGGTCACCATTGGCTTTCCCCTGACGGTGGCGCGCATCATGCACGGCATGTTCAAGGTCGATGGCTTCAACTTCTGGCAACGCCTGGGCCTGTGGGCCAAGGGGCTGTGGTGGTTCTACAAGCCTGGTGGCCTGTTCGGCCCGACCCTGGGCTACTACGCGGCCTACTACAAGAAAGACTTCCACCCCTGGAAGGTCAAAGAGATGCCCAGCTACGGCACCTGGCTGCAGGTGTTCAACCGCACCGGCGACCCGATCGCCGCGGGCAACGCGCTGCACGCTGCCGGGCAGTGAAGCCCTGAAGGGCTCAGGGGGCGGCGGCGTTCATGGTGAGGCTTTCAGGGCCTCAGCCACCCGCCGCACACCGGCCAGCTGGGCTTCCATGAAGCGACGGCTGTTGGGCGACAGGTACCAGCCCAGCGGCGCACTCACTTCCGCATTGGCCTGATCCAGCGTCCACACCTGCCCGCCCGGTGCTTGATGCACTGCCTGCACCAGTTGTCCCACCGCCATGCGCGCCTGCGCGCCCGTGCCGATGGCATGGAATGCAGTCACCGCCGGGCCCAGTGAACCGATCAGGAAACGCATGCGGTCGGCCTGCTCGGCCGACATCAGGGCTGGCACATCGGCGGGCCCATGGGGGCGCCTGAGTTGCAGGCATCTGGCGGCCGGTTCGTGGGCAGGGCCCGCCGCGCTGCCTGTGTCCACGCACACGGGTTCAGGCACCCCATTTCGGATCAGCAGCAGCACAGGCTGGGCATGCACACCGGGGTGCGCCCGCTGCCACGCCTGCCAGGCCTGCAGCAAGGTGCCCGCGCCAGAGTTCTCGTTGTAGCCGCCATCGGCCAGGTGCCCGCCATCTGGCATGGCTGGCTGCTGCGAGGGCACACTGGCCAGCGGGTTCACGTAGGGAAAGCGCGCCGAGGCATGCCCGGCCGAGATCAGGCTCACGGTCGAGCGATCGGCCAGCCAGCCTTTGGCCTGGGGATCACGGGCCAGCAGGTCGATCACCCCCGGCATGTCGGCCGGGCTGAATGCACGGCTGGACATCACAGCGCGCTGGCCGGTTTCGGTCCAGGTGGTGTTGAACAGCCACCAGGGATCATCCAGCCGGGCATCTGCCGCGGTGTCAGCCCCCAGAGGCGCCGCCAGCCCGGGCCAGGCCTGGCGGAACGAGCGCTCGGCCTGCACCGCACGGCTGATGACGTGGCAGCCCTTGCTCAGATCACCGCACAACCAGCGTGCGGGCACCACCTGGGCAAACACATCCTCGAACATCAGGCCGCCCAGCAAGGGCGTCAGGGCATCCAGCCGCTCGATGCCCTGGGTCACACAGCGCAACACCGCCTGGCTGCTGGCCTCAGGCTGGCGGCAGGCCGCATACAACGCCCCGCCCACCGAGCCGCCCGACACCCCGCTGAAAATCAAAGGCTGACCGGCCAGCCGCTCATGGAGCGTGGCCAGGCTCAGTGCCGTCCAGTAGGCACTGCGAATGCCGCCGCCTTCTGCCGCCACCAGGAACACCTGGCGGGGATGTGTCACTGCCGCAGCGTCATCTTTCGGGCCACTCGCCTCGGGCCTGGCCACCGCCAAGGGCTGCACCCCGGCGGGTGCCTGGTCGGCATGAAAGGAAGCCGCGCCCAGCATCACCAGAGCCACCAGCCCCGCCACCCAGCCCAGGCGGTTCAGGCCTGAACGCACCACCAGCAGGGCCGCACACCAGAAGACCAGCCCCAGCGCGCAAAGGGCCCAGGTCACCTGCAAGCCATCGAGCTGCGTGATGTGGTTGATCGCACCCAGAGGCAGCAGGTGATTCTGGCCGGTGGCCAGCACCGCCACCGCCACCGGCAACAGCCCCCAGGGCATGCCTGAACTCTGCTCGGCCATGGCCATCAGCCCCATCGGGCCCAGCCACCACGCCAGCGCCAGCAAGACCACCGGGAACGTGGGCGGCAGGTAGCCAGCCAGCGAGGGGTCGGCCAGGTCGGTCACGGTGCGGATCACGGCCAGCAAAGCCAGCGCCACCAAGGGGGCCCAGCGCGCCTGCAACCAGGGCAAAGGCCGCGGCAAGGCCTGCCCGCCCGACAGGGCACGCAAGCCTTGTGGGCCCAGCTGGCGGAAGCGGTCGGTCAGCAACACCTCGTAGACCTGCCGCGGGTCTTCGCCGCCCACCGCGTTGTGATACAGCCTGGGGTCGGCCAGGGACATCTGGTGCCTTCGCCGGCTGAGCCATGTCACCAGGGCCACCGCGCCGAGGGCAAAACCGAGCAACATGCCAAAGCTGATCTGCAGCGGCAGCACCGGCACCCGGTAGGTGCCCAGGCCGCCAGCGGCCTGCTCGGCCTGCACACGCAACTGCACCACCGTGCCCAGCACGGCATCGCCCAGGGTCTGGCTGATCAGCAGGCAGATGATCACCACGGGCGCGGCCCCCACCAGACGCGCCCAATGCTGGGCAAAACGCCCCACGGCCACAGGCACCGGGTCGTCGCTGTGAAGGTCAGGGGGGCTGGAGCCTTCGCGACGCACCATCACGGCCAGCCGGGTCCATTGCCAGCAGGCTTGCGACAACAGGCCCGTGGCCACCAGGCTGGCCGCCAGGATGAACACCGTCCAGGCCCAAGGGGCCAGATCGCGGTGCTGCGCCCACGCCGCCTGGGCCTTGATGGGTGACCAGGCCATGGCCATCAGCACATCGCGGCACTGCGGCAGGCCCAGGGTGAGCCCAGCCAGCAGCGCCACCACGATCAACACATATCGGCTGCGGCCGATCACACCCAGCGCGCCCGCCCGGAACCTGGCACGTTCAGTGCGGACGGCTTCGGCCTGCAGCAGGCCGAACCACCAGATGCCCACGGCCAGCGCCACGCCGCCCAGGGTCAGCACCAAAGCCCAGCCCTTGCCGGCGTGCACCCAGGCCGGCACCCCGGGTGGCGCCCACCCCGCCAGACCCTGGGGCGCTGAAGGCCCGACCAGGGCTGCACACACCAGGGCCGACCAGCAACATGCCAGGCCCGGGCGCCCGCACCACCAGCGCCACAAGGCCCTGGGCCAGGCCCCCGCCGCCACCTGCGCCTCGACCTCGCTGGGGCTGGGCGACACCCACATGCGCCACCACAGCACACCACCAGCAGCCGCACTCAGGCCCCACCACAGCGCGGGCACCTGCAGGCGCTGCAAGCCCCCCAGGTTCTCAGCCAGGCCCAGCACCATCAATGCCCACCAGGCTGCCCCCAAAGGCCAGCGCAACACGCGCAAGCGAGGCGCCTGGGTGAAGCGGGTCGCCACCACGGCCAGCCACATGCCATACAAGGGCATGAACAAGGCGCTGGAAAGCACGAACCACACCACGGCAAAACGCCAGCGCGCGAACTCGGTCTGTGTGTAGTGGGTCAGGGCGACCTGCAGCAACTCAGTGCCCTGCCAGCGCTGGAACTGCGCCACGCCATGCCCAGCGGGCAGCCGCAAGGCGCATTCCAGGGCATACAAGCCCAGCCCGATGGCCAGCGTGCACGCC
>JBEGRT010000343.1:0-2992 GCA_041180305.1 Pseudomonadota bacterium | reverse complement strand
CCATGGGGAGGCTTTTTTCATGCGCGGGGCACGCCCGTGCGGCGTGTCAGCTGCTTCAGACGCCCGCCGCGTGCAGGGCTTCGCCCGCGGCGATCGGGTCGCCCGTGCGGTTGAAGGTGTCCAGCCAGAGCTGGTAGCTGCGCATCTGGCCCATCTGCCAGGGGTGGAAGCCTGGCTTGAAGTACTGGATGTAGTGGCTGAACATGGGCATGTACAGGCCGCCGGGGCCGAACATCCAGGCCAGGCCCTTGGCGAACAGCTTGATGCGCTGCCAGCGCGAGAAGCCATCGACCTGCAGCATGTAGCGCGTGACCAGCAGGGCATGGATGTTGAAGCCCAGCGTGACCAAGACCATCGCGATGGTGCGGCGCACATAGCCCACCTTAGCCACCTTCTGCATCACGTCGAAGGCCACGGCCTTGTGCTCGATCTCTTCCATGGCGTGCCAGGCGTACATGGCGCGCATGCGGCGGTCGGCGCTTTCCAGCACTTCCTTGCGCTCGAAAAAGCCGTGGGCCATGATGGCCGTCATGTGCTCGGCCGCGGCTGTGTCGGCCAGCGTGGCGGCCTTGGGCACGTACTTGCGGATCACCTTGAACATCAGGTGCCGCATGCGGCCTTCCAGCATGTCCACGTCAATGCCCTGGCCCTTGAGCCGGTCGTTGTACTGCGAGTGCACGATGCCGTGCTGGCCTTCCTGGCGGATGAAATCCTTGATGTCGCGCTGCAGTTGCGGGTCGGTCACCTGGTCGCGGTAGTCGCGCACGCAGCTGATGAAGTAGCGCTCGCCTTCCGGGAAGATGGTCGACATGGCGTCGAACAGGCGGGTCTTGAAGGCGTCGCCGCCGAACCAGTACTTGGGGATGTCGCCCTGCAGGTCGAAATCGAGCTTTTCGCGCGGGGTGATGTCGTGTGGGGTGCTCATGTCAGTTCACTCCTTGCTCGGCGGCCAGTCGGGCGTACAGGCGGTTGCCGGCTTCCACCGGGTCGTGTTGCTTCATCAGATGCAGCCAGGGCTCGTAGCTCTTGACCACCGGGTGCGACCACGGATGAAAGCCCGGCTTGAGGTATTCGAAGTAGCGGCCCGCCAGGGGCAGGAACAGCCCGCCCGGCTTGTACAGCCACCACAGCCCCTTGGCCCAGGTGCGCACGCGCGCCCAACCGCGGATGCCGTCCACGTCGAACATGTGGCGCATGATGCGGAAGGTGTGGAAGGGGAACAGGGCCGTCACCAGCAGCATCGACATCGCGCGCGTGAAGTACGAGGCCTTGGCCACGTTCACCAGCACGTCGTAGGCCACAGCCTTGTGCTCCATCTCTTCCATGGCGTGCCAGGTGTAGACGGCGCGCATGCGCGGCTCGGCCCCCTTCATGATCTCGGCGCGCTCCACGAAGGCGTCGGCCATGATGGCGGTGATGTGTTCGGCCGCGGCCGTGATGCCCAGCGTGAATTCGCGCGACAGGTGCTTGCGCAGCACATGGAACAGGCGATGTTCCTGCCCCTTGAGGATCATGTCGACGGCCACGCCCTGGGCCTTGAGTCGGTCGTTGTACTGCCCGTGCACCAGGCTGTGCTGGGCTTCCTGCAGGTTGAAATCCTTGATGTCCTGCAGCACCTGCGGGTCGGTGATGCGGTCGCGGAAATCGCGCACGCAGGTGATGAAGAACTTCTCGCCCACCGGGAAGAGCGTGGACATGGCATCGAAGAAGCGGGTCTTGAACGCGTCGTTGTCCATCCAGTGGCGCGGGATGTCGGCGCCGCGCTCGGCGTCCAGCCCGAAATCGAGCTTCATGCGCGGCACGATGGGAGGGGCTTGGTGGTGGTCGGTCATGGGGCACTGCAAAGCCATGGGGCAATGAGCGCACTGTAGGCAGCAGGGGGCAGCCTCACAAGACCAGACCGCGACAGGGCGGCCAGTTTCAGCGACAGCCAGGCCTAGGGGTTACCCTGACGCCGGAATTCGCTGGGGCTGACGCCCTGCCAGCGCTGGAAGGCCTGGCTGAAGCTGCGCCGGTCTGCGAAACCCAGGCGCTCGGCAATGTCTTCGACACTGTCGGTGCTGTGCTTGAGCCAGTCGACCGCCAGCTGGTGGCGAACCTGGTTGACGATGCCCGAATGCTGCTGGCCTTCTTCGCGCAGGCGGCGCTGCAGGGTGCGGGGGTGCAGGCCCAGCTCGAGGGCCAGGGCGTCGATGCCTTCGCCCAGCAGGGCCGGGTTGCGCAGCAGGCGGCTTTCGATCTGCGCAGTCAGGCTGTGCGGGTCAGGGGTGGCGGCCTGCGGCTGCTGCTGTTCGCGCTGGCGGGCCAGTTGCTCGGCCACGCGCAGGCCGGCGGCCTGGTGCAGCGAGGGCAGGGCGCCCCGCAGGGGGCGATCGAGCAGGGCCCGCTCGAACAGGATGGCGTTGACCGGCTGCCCGTAGCGCACCGGCAGATCCAGTGCATAGCGCAGCGGGGGGGCACCTTCGGGCTGTGCGTGCTGGAAGGTGAGGTGGCCCGCCTGGATGGGCTCGCCCAGCATGAGGCGGGCGAACTTGCAGAACGTGACCATGGTGGCCTCTGCGAAGTGCCAGGTGGCCTCGGGTGTGGCGTCTTCACGGGTGAAGCTCAGCATCAGGCGGGCTTCCTGGCCGTGTTCCTGCAGGCGCAGCACCATGTAGGGATTCACCAGGGCCGAAATCCAGTCGAGCGCGGGGCTGGCCGCACGCATCGTGGGGCTGGTGGTGATGAAGGTTTCCACATCAGCCAGGTATTCGAAGGCGAAGGTTTCGCCCAGCACCTGCGGGAAGTGCAGATGGGCATCCTGCCGGCGGGCCTCGGCCACACAGCGCTCCATCAGCAGCTGGATCTCTTCGACCGACACCGTGGCCTCGGTGGGGTGCAGGCGTGAGAGATCGAGCCCCATCTCCTGGAAGAAAGGTTCGATGCGGAAACCGCACACGGCCGCCGACCGCACCCAGTTGGTGACGGTCACGAAGGGGATGCGGGTTTCCGG
>JBEGRT010000342.1:0-5863 GCA_041180305.1 Pseudomonadota bacterium | reverse complement strand
ATGTCCCGCAGGTTGTCCTTGTTCGGGTAGTAGGCCAGGAAGCTGGTCTGACCGTTGCTGTCCTCGTCGTCGATGTATTCGGTCGACACCGCCGGGCGCAGAAAGATGAAATCGTTCTGGTAGTACTGGCGGTGCAGGATCTTGATGGTGACCGAGTTGAAGAAGGTCTCGGCCAGTTCGGGCTGTGGGTGCCCGGTCAGCAAGCCGATGTAGAACAGCTTGACCTGCTGCCACACCTCCATGGGCAGCTCGCTGGCCTGGTAACGCGATTCCAGCGTCTCGATGGCCTCGTCCACCCGCAGGTCATAAAACTCGATCCGTGCGCGCTGGGCATCTTGCTGGCCATGCCAGTCGGCCTGCTCGAAGCGCTGTTTGGCGCGCCCGCTGGTGGTGCGGAAGATCTGGTAGTGCTTATCGAAGCCGTCCAGCAAGGCTTGAGCAATGTCGAAAACACGCGTGTCGGTGAGCTGCTGCGGGAACATGGGCGAAACCATCCTGAAGTTGTGCGGCCCGGGGTTGCTGGCACCCCAGGGCCCGTGCGGGAATCAGTCTTGTGCGGCGGCCGGCAGGTGGGCTGCGTAGCGACTGCGCATGGCGGCCAGCGCCTGGGCGTAGGCCTCAGGCACATCTTCGCTCCGGCTGACGCTCATGCGAATGTCCTTGAGCAAACCGTTATGCAATCCGTAGACCAGGCCATGCACTTCCACGGCCTGACCGCGGGCCCAGGCGTCCTGCACCACGGTGGTCTGGCACACATTGAGCGCCTGCTCCAGCACGTTGACCTCGCACATGGCGTCCAGGCGCACAGGGCCTTCCGGCAACGCCAGCAGCCATTCACGGTGCTGGTTGCGCACGTCCTGCACATGGCGCAACCAGTTGTCGGCAATGCCCACGCGCAGGTTGTTCATGGCGGCATTGACGCCGCTGCAGCCATAGTGGCCCACCACCATCACATGCTTGACCTTGAGCGAGTCGATGGCGAATTCCATCACCGACAGGCAGTTCAGGTCAGAGTGCACGACCACGTTGGCCACATTGCGGTGAACAAAGAGTTCGCCGGGCAGCAGCCCGACGATTTCATTGGCTGGAACGCGGCTGTCGCTGCAGCCGATCCAGAGGTACTCCGGGTTCTGCTGCTTCTGAAGGCGGGTGAAAAAACCCGGCGTGCGTTGCTCGATGTCGCGCGCCCAGGCGCGGTTGCTCTCGAAGAGGTGTGTCAATGCCATGCCGCCAGTGTAGACAATGGACGCGCACTTGAGGGCAATGGCCCCGCATCAGCAAGCCGCCCGTGCGGGCCGTACCATCGCGAGCATGACGCCAGACGCCACCCCGAGCCCACTCGCCCCCATGCATTTCCCTCTGGGCGATGACCGTCCTGCGGTCGGCCAGCGCATCACGCTGCAACCCGGCCTGCACTGGGTGCGCATGCCCCTGCCCTTCGCACTCGACCACATCAACCTGTGGGTGCTGGACGATGCCACGCCCATGGGCCCTGCCTCGACCGTGGTGGATGCGGGCGTGCACACCCCGGCCATTCATGAAGCCTGGGACGCGCTGTGGAGCGGCCCGATGGCTGGCCAGCATCTGGCCAAGATGGTGGTCACGCACATGCACCCCGACCACGTGGGCAATGCGCAGTGGCTGATCGAGCGGCACAGCCACCCCCAGGCACAGGCCTTGTGCTGGATGAGCGCCACCGACTGGCTGGCCGCCCGGGTGGCTTCCGAGACCACTTCAGGCCATGGCGGGCAACGCGCCGCGGCCTTCTTTGCGGCGCACGGCCTGACCGAAGCCCAGGGGTTGGACAAGATCCGGGCCCGGGCCGATTACTACGCGTCGATGGTGCCGGTGGTGCCCCCGAGGCACCGCCGCCTGATCGATGGCATGACCGTGCAGATCGGCGAGATGGCCTGGCGCTGCATCTCCGGCTACGGGCATGCACCCGAACACATCGCGCTGTACAGCGCTCAACGCGGCGTGCTGATCTCGGGCGACATGCTGCTGCCGCGCATTTCAACCAATGTCAGCGTGATCGAGTCCGAGCCGGAAGCCGACCCGCTGGGGCTGTTCCTGGCGTCCCTGAGCGCCTACGAAGCCCTGCCACCAGACACCCTGGTGCTGCCCTCTCACGGCCTGCCGTTCGTGGGCATCCACACGCGGGTTGCCGCCCTGCGCCAGCACCATGCAGACCGCCTGGACGACATCCTGAACACCTGCGACACCCAGGGCCCCGTGACCGCCGCCGACCTGCTGCCCGTGCTGTTCAAGCGCGCACTCGACCTTCACCAGACCAGCTTTGCCATGGGCGAAGCGGTGGCGCATCTGAACCACCTCTGGCTGAAAGGCGCCCTGCAGCGCCATCCGGACGCGCAAGGCATCTGGCGCTTCAGCCGGTAGTCACTCAGGGATGACCACGTGGCGAAGGTGCTCAAGCGGCACCTCGTAATCGGGCAAGGCATCGGCCACCACCTGCCAGAAGCGCGGGCTGTGGTTCATCTCGCGCAGGTGGGCCAGTTCATGCACCACCACATAGTCGATCACCGAGGGGGCGAAATGCATCAGCTTCCACTGCAAGCGGATGGTGCCATCGACACTGGCGCTGCCCCAGCGCGTGCGCGCTGACGAGAGCTTCAGCGCCTTCATCTGAACGCCCATGCGGGCGCTGAAATGCGCCAGACGTGCCTGGTACAGCGCCAAGGCCTGCCCCTGCAGCCAGCGCTGCACCTGCTCGCGCATCCAAGTGGAAGCCCGTTCGGGCACCGCGGCCCAGCTGGCGTGCTCGGCCAGCGGCACCCCCACCTGCAGCACACGGCGCACCACGCCCGGCAGATCGTGCTGCTGCTCGACCAGCACGCACCCTTTCTGCCCGGGCACGCACATCATCACCATCGGCTCACCCAGGTAGGGCAGCACGCCGCCCTCTTCCCAGGCAATGCGTGCGGCCGCCTGCCGCTGGCCCTTGTCACGCTGGTCAACCAGCTTGGCGCAGATCCAGCGCGACTTGTCGCTCAGGGCCTGCTCGATGTCGTTCCAGGTGGCCCAGCGCGGCGCACGCACGGTCAGGCCATCGGGGCTGACGACCATGCCAATGCTGCGACGCTTGCAACGCAGCAGCTCGAAGCCCACCAGCACCTGCCCCAGCAGCATTTCGTGCTGGGCGGCCGGATGACGGAACACCGACAAGGCCACCGCCGGGGTGGACGTCTCGGCAGTGACCGAATGGCGCAGGAGGGAAGACTTCAAGGGAGGCGTCATGCCGTCGGGAATGGGGGAACTGGTCGGAAAACGAGGAGGAAGGCCACTGGGGGTGGGGGGCGCCGGTTCAGGCTGGGGCTCGCCCCACCAGGGCAGCAGCATCTGCTTGAGGTTCATGCCGGCTGCCCCCGGTACGCCTCGGGATCGAGCCGCCGCATGTCGGTTTCGATCCAGCGCTCGACCTCGTCCATCAGGGCCTGAGCGTCTCGCCCCTGGGGCGGCATTGGTGTGCCAAACGACACATCGATCACCCCCGGCTGAATCACCCACCGGGCCTTGGGCCAGCATCGGGCCGAGGTGACGGCCACGGGCAGCACCGGCGTGTCGGTGGCCACCGCCAGCCGGGTGGCGCCCAGCTTGTAAGGCAGCTGCCCACCGCGAGGCCCGCGGGTGCCCTCAGGGAACAGAATCACCCAGTTGCCACGGTCCATCATGCGGCGCCCCTGCTCGGCCACCTTGCGTGAGGCGCGCTGGCGAGACGACCTGTCGATGTGCACCATGTCCATGCGCGCCAGGGCCCAACCGAAAAACGGCACCCACAGCAGCTCCTTCTTGAACACGTAGGCCAAGGGGCGGGGCATGGTCGCCAGGAAGAAAAAGGTCTCCCAGGCCGACTGGTGCTTGGCGCAGATCACCAGGCGCTGGTTGGCCTCGTGGGCCTGCATGACATGCTGCCAGCCGTGCACACGGGCGTACACGCCGGCAATGCGCTCGGCCCCCCACAACGCCAGCCGGCACCACTGCTGCGCGAACGCGAACAACGCTGCTCCGCGCACAAAGGCCGAGGCCAGCACGATGGACAGTGCAAAGGGGATCACGGTGACCGTCAGCCAGACACCCAGCGTGACCGTTCGAATCAGATTCAGCATCGGCGCGTCAGGTGAGCTCGCCCATGTGGGTGGCCACCGGGGCCTCTTCGCCATGCGCCTTGCGGTCGCGCAAGATGACGAAATCGGCGAACGACGACAGGTCGGGATGAATGGTCAGGTCAGGCACCTGCTGACGCAGGGCCACCAGCTCAGCCTCGGTCATGCTGGCGGCCTGCCCGGTGCGCACCAGGTGGGGCTCGCAGCCCACCGACTGGGCGGCCAGCACGTCACGCGGCAGGTCACCCACCATGGGCACGCCATCGAGGGCCACGCCGAATCGTTCACCGATCATGTTGAACAGACCTGGCTGGGGCTTGCGGCAGGTGCAGTGGTCTTCCGGCGTGTGCGGACAGAAGAACACGGCATCAACCCGTGCGCCATGGCGGGCCAGCATCTGGTGCATCTTGGCGTGCATGGCATTGAGAGCGGCCATGTCGAACAGCCCCCGCCCGATGCCCGACTGGTTGGTGGCCACCACCACATGCCAGCCGGCATGGTTCAGCCGCGCAATGGCTTCGATGGAGCCTGGCAGCGGCACCCACTCGTCGGCCGACTTGATGTAGTCGTCACGCTCGTGGTTGATGGTGCCGTCGCGATCGAGGATGACCAGCTTCATGCCTGCCAGTATGACGCAGTGATGACCAAAAAAACGCGCTGCAAACCCGGCCTCAGGCGGCCAGGCGTGACAGATCGGCCACCTGATTCATGGCGCCATGCAGGGTGGCCAGCAAGCCCAGGCGGTTGGCCTTGAGCGCCGCATCGTCTGCATTGACCATCACGCCATCGAAGAAGGCATCGACCGGCGCCTTCAGCACGGCCAGGGCCTTGAGCGAGGCGGTGTAATCGCCCTGCTCGAAAGCCTGCTGGGCCACCGGGGCAGCGGCCTGCAGGGCCTGGTACAACGCGGCTTCAGCAGCTTCCTTGAGCAGCGCGGTGTCGACCACCGGCTTCACTTCGCCATCGGCCTTCTTGAGGATGTTGCCCACGCGCTTGTTGGCTGCAGCCAGCGAGGCGGCTTCGGGCAGCGCCGCGAAGGCACGCACGGCCTCCAGGCGGCGGGGCACATCGCCCAGGCGGGCCGGCGACAGGGCCAGCACCGCATCGACTTCCTGAGCGCTGTAGCCCTGCTCGCGCAGCGACACGGCCAGGCGGTCGGCGAAGAAGTTCAGCAGCGGCTGCGAAGGGTCCTGGATCAGCTCGCCAAAGGCGGGCAGCGCCGCCTGGATCAGTGCGGGCAGCTGCACCGGCAGCTTGTTTTCCACCAGGATGCGGATCACGCCCAGGGCGTGGCGGCGCAGGGCGAAGGGGTCCTTGTCGCCGGTGGGCAACTGGCCGATGCCGAACAGGCCGATCAGGGTTTCCAGCTTGTCGGCCAGAGCCACCACCGTGCCGGTGTGGTTGCGCGGCAGTGCATCGCCGGCAAAGCGCGGCTTGTAGTGGTCTTCGATGGCGATGGCCACGCCGTCACGCAGGCCTTCATGGCGCGCGTAGTAACCGCCCATGATGCCCTGCAGTTCGGGGAACTCGCCCACCATGTCGGTCAGCAGGTCGGCCTTGGCCAGGCGCGCGGCCTCCTGGGCCTTGCTGTCGAGCACGTCGAAGTGGTCCTTCTCGTCGACCGAGTACGGCACCGTGCCCAGGCGCAGCTGGTTGACGATGGCGTGCGCGATGAGGCGCACTCGCTCGGCGCGGGCGCCTTGCGTGCCGAGTTTGCCGTGGTAGACCACCTTGTCGAGGCC
>JBEGRT010000341.1:0-4634 GCA_041180305.1 Pseudomonadota bacterium | reverse complement strand
GGCATCCGCATCAACCGCGTCGATTCTGACGACGCCGGCCTGATGGCCCGCCTGCGCAGCGAAGGCCAGGCCAGCCCGGCCGACGTGATCCTGCTGGTCGATGCTGCCCGCCTCTGGCGTGGTGATGTCGACGGCCTGTTCCAGCCTGTGCGCTCGGCCGTGCTGGAAAAGCGCATCCCGACCCACCTGCGCGACAAGGATGAGGGCCGCGGCAGCCAGTGGTTCGGTTTTTCGACCCGTGCCCGCGTGATCGTCTACAACAAGCAGACCGTGAACAAGGCCGATGTGCTGACCTACGAGCAACTGGCCGACCCCAAGCTCAAGGGCAAGTTCTGCAACCGCTCAGGCGCCCACCCCTACAACCTCTCGCTCGTGGGGGCCCTGATGGAGCACATGGGCGCTGCTGCCACCGAAAACTGGCTGAAGGGCCTGGTGGCCAATCAGGCGCGCGACCCCAAGGGTGGCGACACCGACCAGATCAAGGCTGTGGCCAGTGGTGAATGTGGCGTGGCGCTGAGCAACAGTTATTACGTGGCCCGCCTGATGCGCTCGAGCAAACCGGAAGACCGCGCCGTGATGGAAAAAGTGGGCATCGTGTTCCCCAACCAGCAAAGCTGGGGAACCCACATCAACATCGCGGGTGGTGCTGTGGCCCGCTACGCCCCGCACCGTGAGGCCGCCGTGAAATTCCTGGAATATCTGGCCAGCGACGAGGCCCAAGGCTACTTCGCCAACGGAAACAACGAATATGCCGTGGTGCCTGGCGTGAAACTTCAGAACCCTGCGCTGGAAGCCCTGGGAAACTTCAAGGGCGAAGTCATTCCCCTGGCCGTGGTGGGTGCCAACACCGGCAAGGTGCAACAGTTGCTGGACAAGGTCGGCATGAAGTGACGCCCAGTGCGTGACGTCATGAAAATGACGTGGGCATCATGAAATGACAAGGCGGGGCTTGCCCCGCCTTATTCATTTGTGATTAGAATCCGGCCATAACAAGGAATTCTGCTGGCAATGACTGGGCCGCAGATTTTCAACAACCGGCAATTCACATTGCCCCTTTGCACAAGGAAGCCCCATGTCGTCTTATCAGGAACTGCTGGCCCAGAAGGCCGCCATTCAAAAGCAAGCCCAGGAAATCGAAAAGGCCCTGGCCGATGCCCGCCGCGCCGAGCGCGCCGGCGTGATCGCCCAGATCAAGTCCCTGATGGCCGAGCACGACCTGACCGTCGAAGACCTGGCAGGCAAGCCTGGCAAGGCCGCCTCGGCTGGCACCACGGGCCGCAAGGTGGCCCCGAAGTACCGCAACAACGCCACCGGCGAAACCTGGACCGGCCGCGGCCTGCAACCCAAGTGGGTTCAAGCCGCTGTGGCTGCCGGCAAGAAGCTGGAAGACTTCGCCATCTGAGGCGTCTCCTTCGGGTTTTCACCCCGAAAATCAAAAAGCCGCGCAGTGCGCGGCTTTTTTCTTGGCCTCATGCCTCTCAGGGTTTCGCGGCGGTTTCGTTCTTGAAATCACCGGCAAAGCCCAGCACCAGATCTTGCACCTTGATGTGACGGCGCCAGGCCTCATTGACCTGCTGCAAGGTCAGCGCCTGCAGTTCACGGTCCACACGGGCAGAATCTGCAAAGGTGCGCCCCAGGAAAAGGTTCTGCACCCAGGCTGCGGCAATGCGGGCATCCTGCGCGCGAGAAAGCTGGCGGAAGTTCAGCAGGCTGCGCTTGCCGGCTTCCAGCTCCTGCGCGGTGAATCCATCCTGCAACGACCTTGACAGTTCCTCACGGAAGGCCTTTTCCACCTTGGCCCGGTTCTGCGGCGCAAAAATGGCTTCGGCATTCCATTCGGAATTGTTTTCAATCTGATTCCACTGCACCGCGCTGTAAACGTTGTAACTCAGGCCTTCCTTTTCCCGGATGCGGTTCCACAAGCGGGAATCGCCGCCGGCACCGAACAGGTGATTGGCCAGCATCAGGGCAGCGTAATCAGGGTGGCGGTCGCTGACCGCAAGGGGCAGCGCCACGCTCATGGCGGCATTTTGCTTGTCAGGCGTGGCCAGCATCATGCGGGTGGGCTGAGGCGCCACCCAAGGCTCAGGCACGCGCTGGAAGGCACTGGGGCTGGACCAGCCGTCGAAGGCCTTGCGCACGGCGGCCTGCACGGCCACGGTGTCAAAGTCACCCACCACGGCCATGTCGGCATGGCTGGCACCCAGGAAACGGTCGCGGTAGCTGCGCACCTGGTCCAGGCTCACGCCCTTCCAGTCAGCCTCGATTTCGTCAAAGGTTCGCGCATGCCGCACATCGCCACGGGGGTAAGGGTTCGCGTGGCGGCCAATGGCATTGGCCAGCACAGCCTCGGGCTCCTTGCGCTGGGATTCCAGCGCAGACAGGGCCTGGCGGCGAACCTCTTCCAGCACATCGGCGGGCAGGCTGGCTTCGCGCAGCAACTCACCCAGCAGTTCGATGGCCTGCGGCAATTGGGCCCGCTTGGAATTGAGCTGCACCTGAATCACACCGGGGGCCTGCCCGATGCTGAGGTCACTTTGCAGGGCATCCAGACGGTCTTGCACCTGCTGGCGCGAAAGCCGTGGGGTTCCCTTGTCCAGCAAGGCTGCCAGCGCAGAGGGTGCCTCACCCCAGCCTTTGAGGCTTTGCTCGTCACCATGGCGCAAGGCCAGGGTCAGCTTGACCGCCTGGCCACGCGTGGCCTTGGGCAGCAGCGCCAGCTTCAGGCCAGAAGGCAGCGTGATGCGCTGCGTGCGGGCATTGATGTTGTCGGGCGTGGCCACAAAGCTCTCGCCCGCTTCGGCGGCGGCCTGCGGCTTGAACGCCTGCATCTGCTGCGCCACATCGGCCATGGCGGGTGCCGGCGCCCGCACAGGGGCCGCCGTGGGCTCGTAACGCCCCAGGGGGCGGTTGGCCTGCACCAGGTACTGACTGGCCACGCGCTGCACATCGGCCAGGGTCATGGCCTTCACACGGTCACGCAGCAGGAAGTACAGGCGCCAGTCGCCCTGGGCCACGGCCTCCGACAGCGCCACCCCAACGTGCTGCGGGTCGGCAAAACCGACATCCCAATCCTTCAGCCACTTGGCGCGGGCGCGTTCCAGCTCTTCGGCGGCAATGGGCTGCTGGGCCACCGATTCGATGGTGGCCAGCATCGCGCGGCTGGCGGCCTCGGCATCCTGGCCAGGGCTCAACTGTGCGCCCAGCAGCACGAAGCCGGGGTCATGCAGGCCTTCCGAGAAGCTGAACACCGCCGAGGCCAGCTGCTTTTCGGTCAGCGCCTTGTGCAGGCGCCCCGAAGGCGTGTCGGCCAGGATGATGTTGAGCAGCTCGATGGCAGCATAGTCTGCCGCGGGCCCCGGCATGATGTGGTAGCCCGCGTACAGCATGGGCACACCGCCCACGCGACGCAGGGTCACGGCGCGCTCGCCGTCCTGCACGGCCTCCAGGGTGTACTGGGTGGGGCGGGCCTGGCGCGAAGGCTTGAGCACACCGAAATACTGTGTGACCCAGGCCTTGACCTTGGCCGGATCGAACTTGCCCGAGACGATCAGGGTCGCGTTGTCGGGCTGGTAATAGGTGCGGTAGAAGGCCTGCAGGCGCTCGATGTTCACGCCCTCGACATCGGTGCGCGCACCGATGGTCGACTTGCCATAGTTGTGCCACTGGTACATGGTCGAGAGGGTCTTCTCGAACAGGATGCGGCCCGGGTTGTTCTCGCCCATTTCCATTTCATTGCGCACCACGGTCATCTCGGAATCGAGGTCCTTGCGCGCGATGAAGCTGTTGACCATGGCATCGGCCTGCCACTGCAGGTACCACTGCAGGTTGGCTTCATTGGCGGCGAAGCTGGCGAAGTAGTTGGTGCGGTCGAACCAGGTGGTACCGTTGGCCCGCAGGCCGCGCTTGTTGAACTCGGCCCACACATTCGGATGGCGAGGCGAGCCCTTGAACAGCAAGTGCTCCAGCAGGTGGGCCATGCCGGTCTCGCCGTAGTTTTCGTGGCGAGAGCCCACGCGGTAGGTCATGTTGACCGTGGTGGTGGGCTTGGAATCATCGGGAATCAGCAGCACCTGCAGGCCGTTGGGCAAGCGGTACTCGGTGATGCCTTCGACCGAGGAAATTTGCTTGAGGCCAGCTTGCGCAGCCTGAGCCGGCATCGAGCCCCTGGCCGAGGCCGCGGTGCTGGCGGCCTGTGCCATCGACAGGCCAGACACCGACATGACGGCCAGGCCACAGGCCAGCGCCAGCGTGCGCACCTTGGGGCGCACCATGTGAAGAGAAACCGGGAAGGCGGAAGTGCGTGACAGACGTGAGGTCATGACGGCAAAGGCAGCCCATCGGGCCGGTGAACTTCGACACCCTTGAGTGTCTCACCTGGCGCAATGGTTCCTTGCTTTGCCTTCATTCATCCATGCCGAGTTCCTGAATCTTTCGGGTGATGGTGTTGCGCCCGATCCCCAGTTTCTGGGCCGCCTCGATGCGGCGACCGCGGGTCAGCTCCAGGGCGGTGTGGATCAGCCGGGCCTCGAACTGCCGCGTGAGCACGTCCCACACATCGGGCTGCCCCGCGTTGAGCAACTGGCGCGCCTCGCGTTCCAGATCGCCCAGCCAACTGGCCACCTGCCCCGCTG
>JBEGRT010000340.1:0-4639 GCA_041180305.1 Pseudomonadota bacterium | reverse complement strand
GGGATGTCGTCATGGTTTTTGAACAAGTGCATGAAATCACAGGCGCCATTCTGCACATCTGATGCACCAGTTCCCAGCCCCAACATTCCCTCCCCCCGGATGGGGCCCTTCAATCCAAGGGGATGCGGCCCGTTGAACGCCCGAATGATTCAGCCGGGGCGGCCAGTGCCCATTGCACATGGGCCTTGACCAAGGCGGTGTTGCTGTCTACCGTGTGTGCGCCTTCTGCGTCAGGTGCATCGGCGTGCTGGGCCAGCCAGGCCTGCAAGGCATCACGCAAGGCCTGCGCCCGGTGTGGTGGCATGGCCCCTGGCTGACGCAGGGCATTGCCCATGGCCACGGCCAGGTTGCGCTGCCAGCGGGCATGACCAATGCGGCGGATCGGGCTGCCTTCGGTGTGGCGCAGGAAAGTGGCTTCGTCCCAGGCCCACAGGCTCAGAAGGTCAGGCCCGTCGAGCGCAGGCCGCACATCGAAATCAGCCACCACCGCACGCTGGGCGAACTTGTTCCAGGGGCAAGCCAGCTGACAGTCGTCACACCCGTAGATGCGGTTGCCCATCAGGGGCCGCAGCGCCTCCGGGATTTCGCCCGGGTGTTCGATGGTGAGGTAGGAAATGCAGCGCCGGGCATCGACCAGCCGGTCGCCCACGATGGCCTGGGTGGGGCAAGCCACCCGGCAGGCCGTACACGAGCCGCAGTGGGCCGTTTCCGGCTCGGTCAGAGGCAGGGGCAAGTCGACATAGATCTCGCCCAGGAAAAAGGTGGACCCGGCTTCACGCGACAGCAGCAGCGTGTGCTTGCCACGCCAACCCAGGCCACTGCGGCTGGCCAGTTCCACCTCCAGCACCGGGGCCGAGTCGGTGAACACGCGGTGGCCGAAAGGCCCCAGGTGGGCCGCCAGCCGGTCGACCAGCTTTTGCAGGCGGGCGCGCAGCACCTTGTGATAGTCGCGCCCCCGGGCGTACACCGAGACCACCGCCGCATCGGGGCGCGAGAGGCGATCCCATTCGATGGCCTGCCAGCCCTCGGGCACCTGCGCCGGCAGGTAATCCATGCGTGCCGTGATCACGCGCACGGTGCCCGGCACCAGCTCGGCCGGCCGGGCCCGCTTGAGCCCGTGGCTGGCCATGTAGTGCATCTCGCCGTGGAAACCGCGTGACAGCCAATCGAGTAAACCCGCCTCGGCACTTGACAAATCGACGTCTGCTACGCCAATCTGAGAAAATCCCAGTTCCGCGGCCCATTGCCGCAACAGCGCCAGCACCTCGTGCCCGTCCGCACGCAGCACTTTTGCCCCAGGGCCAGAAGCTTCGGAGACGGTCGGCAACAAGGGGTCAGGCGCAGCATGCATGTGACGACTGTAGCAAGAGCGCCCTCTCCCGGTTCTGACGCGCACCGCGCTGTGGAGGACAGCCCCGTGTGGTTCCACTGGCCCGATGAAGCCGAATGCGAACGCTTTGCCTGCCAACTGGCCGGGCTGCTTCGCCCTGCGCTGGCCGCCGGGCAGAGTTTCGTGATCGAGCTGCGTGGCACCCTGGGTGCTGGCAAAACCACCTTCACCCGCCACCTCTTGCGCGCCTTGGGCGTGCAAGGTCGCATCAAGAGCCCCAGCTATGCCGTGGTCGAACCCCACGAGGCCGAGGGCCTGAGCATGTGGCATTTCGATTTCTACCGCTTCAACGACCCGCAGGAATGGGAAGACGCGGGCTTTCGCGACCTGTTTGCCAGCCCGGGCTTGAAGCTGGTCGAGTGGCCGGACCAGGCCGCAGGCCTGCTGCCCACGGCCGACCTGGCCCTGAGCCTGGAAGCCCCCAGCGAGCTGGCGCGTGAAGTGGCTGCACGGGCCGGCACGCCCGAAGGGGTCGCTTGCCTGCAGGGCTTGCAAGCCCACCCCATGTCAGGAGCCGCCGCATGACCAGCCGCCGCGAAGCCCTGCAACAAGGCCTGGGCGCACTGCTGTTCACCCTCGGCCCGGCCCAGCTGGCCTGGGGCGCGCAACTGCTGGCCGTGCGCGTGTGGCCGGCGAAGGACTACACCCGGGTCACCCTGGAATCAGACACGGCCCTGAAGGCCAAGCATTTCCTGATGGGACAACCCGCCCGGCTGGTGATCGACATCGAAGGCCTGGAGCTGAACACGGCCCTGAAGGAACTGGTGCGCAAGGTGCGCGCCGACGACCCCTACATCGCCGGGGTGCGCGCGGGGCAGTTCTCGCCCAAGGTGGTGCGGCTGGTGGTCGACCTCAAGCAGCCCAGCCGCCCCCAGGTGTTCTCGCTGGAGCCTGTGGCCGCCTACCAGCACCGCCTGGTGTTCGACCTCTACCCCACGCAGGAGGCAGATCCCAAGCAATCGCTGGCGGCTGCTTCCGCACAACCGCCCACGCAGACTGCGGCTGTATCGCCGCAACATCTGGCCAACCCTGCATCGGCCCTGCCGCCCACGGCGTCGGGCTCCACAGTGCCGGTGGCCCATGCCGCCTCATCGGCATCCAGCCAGGCCGTGCCACAGGCATCCACCGCAGCGCCGGCCACTGCAGCCTCGGGCGCATCGACCGGGCCGGGCCTGCCCCCCGGCATGGCCGAGCGTCAAACGACCCCTTCGGCCCAATCGGCACAAGCCACCCAATCGGCACAAGCCACCCAATCGGCCCAGGCGGCCGATGCCATGAACGACGCCCTGGGCGACTTCATCGGTGACCTGCGCCGCAAGGGCTCGGGCGATCGCCCGACCAACGTGGCCCAGTCAGGCAAGCCCGACACCGGCAAGCCCGACGTGAAAAGCGACCCGAAGAAAACCGACCCTCGCACCGAGTCGCTGCTGGCGGCCCAGCGTGAAGCCGATGCCGACGAGGCCGAACGCCGCACAGGCGCGCGCCGCCTGGTGGTGGTGGCCATCGACCCCGGCCATGGCGGTGAAGACCCTGGCGCCGTGGGCCCCAGTGGCCTTTACGAAAAAGACGTGGTGCTCTCGATCGCCTGGAAGATGCGCGACCGCATCAACCGCATCCCGGGCATGCGCGCCATGCTCACACGAGACGCCGATTACTTCGTGCCGCTGCACGAGCGGGTGCGCAAGGCCCGCCGGGTGGGCGCCGACCTGTTCATTTCGATCCATGCCGATGCCTTCCTGAACCCGCAGGCCAAGGGTGCCTCGGTGTTCGCGCTGTCAGAAGGCGGCGCCACCAGCGCAGCGGCCCGGTGGATGGCCAACAAGGAAAACGCCTCGGACCTGGTCGGCGGCGTGAACATCAAGACCAAGGACGCCGAGGTCATGAAGGCCATGCTCGACATGTCGACCACGGCCCAGATCAAGGACAGCCTGAAGCTGGGCAAGGTGGTGCTGGGCCACCTGGGCAAGGTCGGCCGCCTGCACAAGCCCCAGGTGGAGCAGGCAGGCTTTGCGGTGCTCAAGGCCCCGGACATCCCGTCCATCCTGGTGGAAACGGGCTTCATTTCGAACCCCGAAGAAGAGTCCAAGCTCAAGGACGAGGGCTACCAGTCGGAACTGGCCGATGCCCTCATGACCGGCATCAGCCGCTACTTTGCCAAGAACCCGCCGCTGGCCCGCAACCGCTCGGTGTGAGGCCTGGGGGTCGTCCGAAACGACTCAGGCCGCCGACTGGCGAGCCTTCCAGCCACCGTACAGTGCGATCAGGCCCGGCACGAAGATCATGGCCAGGATGATCTTGCTGAGGTGCTGCTGCACGAAGGCGATGTTGCCGAACAGATAGCCGGCCGTGCACAGCCCCACCACCCAGATCACGGCGCCGACCACGTTGTAGGCGGTGAACTTGGCGCGGTCCATCTCGGCCACACCGGCCACGAAGGGGGCGAAGGTGCGGATGAAGGGCATGAAACGCGCCAGGATGATGGTGACACCACCATGCTTTTCATAGAAGGCGTGCGCCGCATCGAAGGCCTTGCGGTTGAAAAAGCGTGAGTCTTCCCACTGGAACACCTTGGGCCCGAAGTAGCGCCCGATGCTGTAGTTCAACTGGTCCCCCGCGATGGCAGCGATCAGCAGCAACACGATGGCCAGGGGCAGGCTCAGGGTGCCTGTGGCGGCCAGGGTGCCCACCATGAACAGCAGGGAATCACCCGGCAGGAAGGGCATGACCACCAGACCGGTTTCCACGAACACGATCAGGAACAGCAAGGCATAGACCAGCGTGCCATAGGCTTCGACAAACTCCGTGAGGTGCTTGTCGATGTGCAGGATGAAATCGATGAGGAAGAGTGCGGCGTCCATCCGGGCATTATCCGGGGGCTCTGGGGCTGCCCCGCCCCCTCAGGCAGGCGTGCCCCGTAAAATGGTGGCATGAGCCAAGCCCCCGCTGAACGCCGCACCATCCGCGAACTGCCCGACGAACTGATCAGCCAGATCGCAGCCGGTGAAGTGGTGGAGCGCCCGGCCTCGGTCGTGCGTGAACTGGTGGACAACGCCCTGGATGCCGGCGCCACCCAGGTCACGGTCAAGCTGCTGGCGGGCGGCATACGCCAGATCCTGATCGAAGACGATGGCTGCGGCATCCCGGTCGAAGAACTGCCACTGGCCCTCAAACGCCACGCCACCAGCAAGATCCGCTCGCTCGACGACCTGGAACACGTGCTGACCATGGGCTTTCGCGGCGAAGCGCTGG
>JBEGRT010000339.1:0-5412 GCA_041180305.1 Pseudomonadota bacterium | reverse complement strand
GCCCAGCGAGCCATCGGCGTTCACCAGGAACTTGGGCACCACGAACAGCGAGATGCCCTTGGAGCCAGCAGGCGCGTCCGGCAGGCGGGCCAGCACCAGGTGGACGATGTTCTCGGCCATGTCGTGTTCACCGGCCGAGATGAAGATCTTGGCGCCGCTGATCTTGTAGGTGCCATCGGCTTGCGGCACGGCCTTGCTGCGCAGGAGGCCCAGATCGGTGCCGCAATGCGGTTCGGTCAGGCACATGGTGCCGGTCCACTCGCCCGAGGTCAGCTTGGGCAGGTAGGTCTTCTTCTGCTCTTCGGTGCCGTGCGCTTCCAGGGCGGCGTGTGCACCGTGGCTCAGGCCAGGGTACATGGTCCAGGCCTGGTTGGCCGAGTTGTTCATTTCATAGATGGCCTGGTTGACCAGCTGGGGCAGGCCCTGGCCGCCCCACTCCGGATCGGCCGACAGGGCCGACCAGCCGTTTTCGATGTACTGCTTGTAGGCTTCCTTGAAGCCGTCGGCGGTCTTGACCTCGTGGGTTTCCTTGTTCAGGACGCAACCTTGCACGTCACCGACCAGGTTCAGCGGGGCCAGCACTTGCGAAGCGAACTTGCCGCCTTCTTCCAGCACGGCGTTCACGGTGTCGGCGTCCAGATCGGCGTAAGCCGGGATCTGCTTGAGTTCGTCAACAGCGCCCAGCACCTCGTGGATCACGAATTGCATGTCGCGCAGGGGCGGGTTGTAAGCGGGCATCGAAAGCTCCTCGTTGGAAAGTTCGCGTGTCCACCATAGGCTCACGCGGGGAAATTCAGGAATCTGCGAAAGGGTTCAAGAGGGTTGCAAGACCCCTGATGTGGCCGGGGCAACCCCAGCCGATCCAGGCAGTGCTTCAAGCGGCCCCACAGCGTGGTACTGCAGGACACGGTCGAAGCCCACACGGGCCCGGTCCACCGCGCCCGACGAGCGCAGGAAGCGCGCGTCGTGGTGCAGCGAGAGGATCAGGCCATGGATTTCAAAGAGCATCTGCATCGAGTCGGTGTCAGGGCGCAGCTGGCCCATGTCGACCGACTGGCGGATGGCGCGATCGAGCGCACCATGCCACAGCAGCACCATGCCGGCCAGGGCGTCACGCACGGGGCCGGGGCGGTCGTCGAACTCGACGGCACCGCTGATGTAGATGCATCCGGAATCGATTTCGGTGGCCACCTTGGCCACCCACCGGTCGAACAGGGCGCGCAGGCGCGGCAGGCCGCGGGGCTGGCTGATCGCCGGACGGAAGACTTCTTCTTCGAAGCGTTCGTGGTACTCGCGGATCACGGAGATCTGCAGCTCTTCGCGCGAACCGAAGTGGGCGAACACGCCCGACTTGCTCATGCCGGTGACTTCGGCCAGGGCGCCCAGCGACAGGCCTTCGATGCCCATCTGCGAAGCCAGGCTCAGGGCAGCGTCGAGGATGGTGGCGCGGGTCTGCTGGCCCTTCTGGGCGGCACCGGCGCGGGCACGCTCACGCACGCCTTCGGAGGCGGGCTTGGGATCGTGGTGGGCAGACTGGCTCACGGCGTTGCGCGGGAAATAAAACGAACGGTCGTGCTATTTTGCAGAAAACTATGGCGTCTGTGTGAACCCGAAAGCACTTTTTTTGCACGAAATCCGCGCTTCTGCGCGTGAAATCCTCCACATCCGCCACTCGGCAACCTGCCAGCCTTGAACACAGCCCGGTGCAAACCCTGAGCAATGTGCCCGTGTGGGCCGCCCCTGTGTTGCGCTGCGACACGCCGCAGGTGCCTTCACAGTTGAGAAAGTCACACAAGCTCGCTATCTTAGGAAGCAGGAGATGGTTTGGGAGCGCCCGGCCAGCCCCTCGACCCGCCCAACGCGGGCCGCAGTGAACGTGTGAGATCGCTTCTTTCCGGCAAGGAGATGTGATGGACGTGCTGCAGCTTGACGTGTCGGGCCGCCCGCAAGCCTGGCTGTCGGTCAAGGAAGCGGCGGTTCTGTACGCGAACGACGGCATCGCCTGGACACTGGGCGAGCCTTTCATCGTGCTCCGGGGCGGTACCCAGCGCGCCTCGGGTCTTCAATCGCTGCTGGCACTGCACCCCATCGTGGCGGCGCGGGGGGCCATGCCCAGCCGGGCCTGGCGCAGCGAACCCACCTTGTCGAACCCCAAACTGTTCCTGCGTGACCGGCAGGTGTGCGCCTACTGCGGTGATCGCTTCCACCTGGAAGACCTGACCCGCGAGCACATCGTGCCCACCTCCCGCGGGGGCCACGACACCTGGAAGAACTGCATCACGGCCTGTCGCAGCTGCAACGGACGCAAGGGCAACCGCACGCTCGACGAGCTGGGCTGGCAGCTCCACTACCTGCCTTACACCCCCAGCCTGCATGAAGACATGATCTTGCGCGGGCGGCGCATCCTGGCCGACCAGATGGAGTTCCTGCTGGCCAGCGTGCCGGCGCACAGTCGCTTGCGCCACAACTGAACCCCGCCCCAACCCTCCCCGTTCTGCACACGCCCAGAAAAAAGCCACCCCGAGGGGTGGCTTTTGCGTGAGGGGCAGCGCTGGCGATCAGCTCTTGTAAGCGATGCGCTTGCCCGAGCCCGGGGGCGTGGCCGTGAAGGTCACTTCCTGCCCGGCCGTACCGGCCAGGGTCTTGAGGGCGCTCAGGCTGCGGGTGCTGCCGTCTGCGGCCACGAAGTTGCCCGATGCGGTGTCGTAGGCATAGCCGCGGCGCACGCCACCTTCAACCACCGATGCGACCACATCGCATTCGGTGGTGTTGCCGCCCAGCTCCTTCGAGACGAAGCCGGCCTTGGCGCGGGCCAGCAGCAGGTCGATGCGGGCGGCCACGGCCGAACCGTTGCTGCTGTTGAGCGTGATCTGCTGCCCGACGATGGGCGCCAGGTCGTTGTCGAAGGCGTGCATGAACTCGACCACATCCTTGCGGGTGTCGTCGCCTGCGGTGCCCGACGGGAAGCCGGCGCCCAGCTGGTTGCGGAACACGATGGCCGAGAAGAATCGGAACAGCGTGTCGACCGCACCGTCGTGGGTGAAACCAAAGCCGCGGATCTGATCGCCCATGTCGCCGGAGCCCGGGTGCTGGAAGAACGGCATGTCGGGCGCACCGAACATGCCCACCTTCTGGTACATGTTGCGCAGGTGGGCCACCTTCACGGTCTGCGGCAGGCCTTCAAAGGTGCGCAGGCCGCTGGTGCCGTAATAGCCCTGGGCCGGGTCCAGCGTGTGGCAGCCGTTGCAGTTCTGCGAGGTCTGGAAGGTGGCCGTGTTGATCAGCTTGATGCCGTCAGAAGCGCGTGTGCCGGTGTAGAAATCCTTGCCACGCTGCTGGGCGGCCGTCAGGCTGTTGTCCAGGTTGCGGATCGGGTTGGGCGGCAGGAACACGTTCAGCTGGAAATCGGCGAACTGCTGCATCTCGGCCTTGCTCAAGGGCTTGTCCATGCCCAGCAGGCCCTCGAAAGCCACGCCGAAGTTCAGGAACGAGATGTTGCTGTCGGCGATGTCGCTGCCATACAGGCCCGTGGCCCGGTCGCCGCGCCAGTGCATGGCCCCCGAGTTGCGCATGCCACGCAGGGTCTGCGTGGTCATGGGCCCCTTCATCGGGTGGAAGGTGTTCGGGTTGTCGTCACCATTGATCTTCGTCTTCACGTTGAACAACAGCTTGGCGATCGGGAACTGGGTGGAGTCGATGAACTTGCCCGGGATGGCCGCCGAGCTGGTGGTGTCGTCGGGGTTGCCCAGGTCCCAGGCCAGCGCGTCTTCGTCACCGAAGATATGGCAAGCCGCGCACGAGGCTTCGCCGTTGGCCGACGAGCGCTGTGCGTCGTACAGGAAGGGGCGGCCGTTGACGATGTTCTGCGGCTCGGGGTTGTTCAGCACAGCCTTGGACACCTCGGCCTTGCTGGCCAGGTCGACCACCTTGACCGCGTTGTCGAAGCGGGTCATGACGTACATCTGACCACGGCTTTCGTCGAGCACCACGCCCGAAGGGCCACCACCGCTGACAGTGATGTAGTTGGCGCTGGCCGCACGGGGGTTGAAGGTGTCGGCTTCGAGCGCGGCAGTGTCGAACACACCGATCTTGCTGGAACCATAGGCCGTCACGTACAGGGTCTTGCCATCCGATGTGACGGCCATTTCCAGCGGCGTGGCCAGCGAGTGGTTCTTGGCACTGGCGTCAAAGGCCGGGTTGGTGACCAGCTTGCTGTAGTCGATGTGCTTGTTCAGCTGGCGCGGCTTGACCGTGCCGTTGCTGATGACCGTGACTTGCGACAGCGCGATCTTGCCCTGCACCGTGGAGCCACCGAACTTGCCGGGGCCTTCGAAGCGGGTCATGTTGTTCGACTCGGTGTTCGACACGTACAGCGCACCCGTCTTGGGGTTGGCCACCATGTTGAACAGGGTCGTGCCCACGCCCGGGAAGAAGGTTTTCTCGGTCAGGGTGTTGGCATCGACGGCGAACACGTCCTTGTCAGGCAGCTTGAACTTGACGGCCTTCGACCAGTCGCGGCCCAGGATGTCTTCCCACTTGCCCGAGGTCTTGTTGAACTTGACGATCAGGCCGGTCTCGGGTGCCGGCTTGCCTTCGGCGTTCGTCTTGGGGCCAGGCAAACCGCCCGGGTAGGTCACGTTCTTGATGATGCAGGATTTGGTGGTGTTGAACCCATCGCAGACCACCTCGGTGTCGACCGGCGCCGTCTGGTTGCCCGACTTGAACGTACCGACGTACAGGGTGTTGTTGTCAGGGCTCACGGCCAGCGCGCGGGGCGTGTCCGCATACAGGGTCATGATCTTGAGCGGCAGGCCGCCAAAGGCCGTGCCCAGGTTGTCGGGGTTGAACACCCAGACGTCCGAGCGACCAATGCTCGCGGTCGTGATCTTCGGATCACCTGCGCCGGGCACGCTGGCGATCGACGGATCGGTGCGGTGCTGACCACGGTGTGCCGTGGTGATGAAGGCCTTGGCGGGCGAACCGGCGAACACGATGTCGCGAGGCTCGTCGCCCACCAGCAGGGTGCGCACCACACGCGGCGTGCCGCTGAGGCTGACCACGCTGACACTGTCAGACAGGTGGTTGACCACCCAGACTTCGTTGTTGCCACGCGCCGCCACGGCCACGGGCTCCAGGCCCACAGGCACCCGCGTGATCAGCTGCAGGCTGCCGTTGTTGATCTGGAAGATGTCCAGCGTGTTGTTGGGCGTGTTGACGGCGAACAGCTTGGTGCCATCGGGCGACTTGGCCAGCGGGCGCACATGGCCGCTGTCGAACGCAATGAATTCGGGGGCTGCGGCCTGGGCGGTACCTGCGGCCAGCATCAGCGGGGCGGTCACGGCCAGTGCCTGAACCACGGCCGTGAAAGCGAGCGGTGCCAGCGCGCGGCGCATGCCTCGTGTGTCAGTGTTG
>JBEGRT010000338.1:0-5406 GCA_041180305.1 Pseudomonadota bacterium | reverse complement strand
CCGGCAGGCATCGAATCGATGGACTGGCCGGCCCTGCGCGATGCCGTTTCGGGCTGTCAGGCCTGTGGCCTGTGCCGCACCCGCCGCCAGACCGTGTTCGGTGTGGGCCACCCGCAGGCCCAGTGGATGCTGGTGGGCGAAGCCCCCGGCGAGCAGGAAGACCGCCAGGGTGAGCCTTTCGTGGGCCGCGCCGGGCAGTTGCTCGACCGCATGCTGATGGCCGTGGGTCTGACCCGCGCCGAAGCCCCGCCTGACGAGCAGGTCTTCATCGCCAACGTCATCAAATGCCGCCCGCCGGGCAACCGCAACCCGCAGCCCGAAGAAGTGGCCCAGTGCGAGCCCTTCCTGCTGCGTCAGGTCGAGCTGGTCAAGCCCCGCCTGATCCTGGCCATGGGGCGTTTTGCCGTGCAGTCGCTGCTCAAGAGCAGCGAGCCGATCGGCAAACTGAGGGGGCGTGTGCATGACTACCATGGCGTGCCGCTGGTGGTCACCTACCACCCGGCCTATCTGCTGCGCAACCCGGCCGACAAGGCCCTGGTCTGGGATGACCTGTGCCGGGCACGCGAACTGGTCGAAGGCGCTCAGTCGCCCAGGTAACGCTGGCGCCTGAACCACCACAGCAGGCCTGCCACCACCAGGCCCATCATGCCCAGGGCCAGCCAGAAGCCGGCCGAGGTGTGGATCAGTGGCAGGAAGTCGAAGTTCATGCCGAACACGCCGGTGATCAGGTTCAGCGGCAGGAACACGGCCGTCAGCACCGTCAGCGTCTTCATGATGTCGTTGGTGCGGCTGCCCTGCAGCGAGAAGTGGATCTGCACCGCGCTTTCGGCCGAGGCCTCCAGGCGGCGCACATGGCTCAGCACCCGTTCGATGTGTTCGTGCACATCGCGTGAGCGCACCCGCAGCAGTTCGCGCTCGCGTGCCGCTGTCCGGTCGTCGGGCATGGGCCATTCGTCGAGTGCGTCGATCCATTCCTGCACGGCGCTGCGCTGGTCCTCGCAGGTGTCTTCGAGCAGGTGCAGCGCGTTGCGCGACTCCAGCAGCGCCTGCCAGCTGGTGAAGCTGTTGCGGGCCGACAGCAGCTCGTGCTGCAGGTAGCCGAACTGGCGGGTCAGCAGGCGGCGCAGGTCGAGGTAGCTGTCGACCATGTGGTTGACCACCCGCAGCATCAGGTCGGCCGGGCTGGTGGGCATGCGGCTGCCGCCCCCACGCCCGTGCCCCGAGGCAGATTCACCCAGCCCCTGCAGGGCCGGGTCGGCGCCCAGGTGGGCGTCGTCGTCATCGCCTGACAGGACGGGCTCGGCGCGCGGGTCCTGTTCCGAGCGGGTCTGCACGGTGCCGATCTGGCTGAGCCGCTGCACGAAGAAATCACGCACAGAGCAGTCGGTGGGGTGCACCGTCAGCAGCAGCTTGTCGAACAGCGCAAAGCCCACCGGGCTGGTGTCGATGCTGGCCAGGGCCTGTCGGGCCGAGCTGGCCGTGCCGTGGTCTTCATCGAGGAACATGCGTTCGGTGCCCGGCCGCGCCGCCAGACGCCGGAACACCAGCAGGTCGTACCACGAGGTGTAGTCGTACTGCGAGGGCAGCTGGGGGTTGAGCAGGTCCGAGACGTGCAGATCGACCAGGTTGCCTCCGGCCAGGCGCTGCAATTGCGCCTGGATGTCGCCTAGCTGGACTTCGAACTCGCGCCGCCCGGTGGTCACCCACAGGAAGCCGGGGCCGTGCAGGGACGTGGGCCAGTCAGGCAGTTCGGTGAAACCGTCGTGGATCCAGAAAAAACGCACGGCACTCCCAGGCGGGGCGGTTGGTCGAAGAAACAGCGAGATCCGGCCAGCTTAACGCGCCTGCAGCAGGCGGGCGGCTTCCAGGGCGAAGTAGGTCAGCACGCCGTCAGCCCCTGCGCGCTTGAAGGCCAGCAGGCTTTCCATCATCACCGCATCGTGGTCCAGCCAGCCATTGGCGGCCGCGGCCTTGAGCATGGCGTATTCACCGCTGACCTGGTAGGCGAAGGTGGGCACATGGAACTCGTCCTTCACGCGGCGCACGATGTCCAGGTAAGGCATGCCAGGCTTGACCATCACCATGTCAGCGCCTTCGGCGATGTCCAGGCCCACCTCGCGCAGGGCTTCATCGCTGTTGGCCGGGTCCATCTGGTACACCTTCTTGTCGGCCTTGCCCAGGTTGCCCTTGCTGCCCACGGCATCGCGGAAGGGGCCGTAAAACGCGCTGGCGTACTTGGCGCTGTAGGCCATGATGCGGGTGTGGATCAGGCCCTGTGATTCGAGGGCCTGGCGGATGGCGCCGATGCGGCCGTCCATCATGTCCGACGGCGCCACGATGTCCACGCCGGCTTCGGCCTGCACCAGGGCCTGGCGGGTCAGCACGGCCACGGTCTCGTCATTGAGGATGTAGCCAGAGTCATCCAGCAGGCCGTCCTGGCCGTGGCTGGTGAAGGGGTCGAGTGCCACGTCGGTCATCACGCCCAGGCCGGGGAAGCGTTGTTTCAGTTCGCGCACGGTGCGCGGCACCAGGCCTTCGGGGTTCAGGGCCTCCTGCCCGTCAGGGGTTTTCAGGCTGGCGTCGATCACGGGGAACAGGGCCAGCACCGGAATGCCCAGGGCCACGCACTGCTCGGCGGCCTCGTACAGGGCCGAACGGCCCAGGCGCTTCACCCCCGGCATGGAGGGGACTTCCTGTGCGCCTTCGTCTTGGTCCAGCACGAACACCGGGTAGATCAGGTCTGCAGAAGTGAGCGAATGCTCACGCACCAGGCGTCGGGTGAACTCGTCTTTGCGCAGGCGACGGGGGCGGTGGTGCGGGAAGTGCTGCAAAAAGGACATGGTGGGCGAGGCGGTTGTGAAGCGTCAGCGGGAACCGGTCTTCATGACAAAACGATGAGAAATGTGCGATTTCGGACATCTCGACTTCGCATGTTCGGTGAACCGGTCTATAATTGATCCCGGATGATACGCCGCAAGGCCTCATCCCCTGCTTTTCCTCCCTGAGCAGGTGCCTTACCGTGATGACAGCGCTAAGGCTTCACAGCCCCGGCATTCAGCCGGGGCTCTTTTTTTTCCAGAATCTACCCTGGGTGGGGGCGGTGGGCCTTGTTGCAGCGCCGCATAATGCCAGCCATGCTCTGGATCAAAGCCCTCCACATCGTGTTCGTGGCCAGCTGGTTTGCGGGCCTGTTCTACCTGCCTCGCATCTTCGTGAACCTGGCCGAGGTGCCCAAGGACAGCCATGCCGAGCGCGAGCGCCTGCTGCTCATGGCGCGCAAGCTCTACCGCTTCGCCAACATCCTGATGGTGGTCGCCCTGGTGCTGGGTCTGGTGCTGTGGCTGCATTTCGGCATTGGCCGTGGCCCGGGCAATGGCTGGATGCACGCCAAGCTGGCCCTGGTGGCTGGTGCCATCGGGTATCAGCATGTGTGCAAGGCACGCCTGCGCAGCTTCGAAGAACTCAGCAACACCAAGAGCCATGTGTGGTATCGCGTGTTCAACGAGGTCTCGGTGCTGCTGTTTGCCGCCATCGTGATCCTCGTGGTCGTCAAGCCCTTCTGATCGGGCGCTTCGCGGCCTCTCCTGTTCTGGCATGTCCCTGTACCGCAGCGCGGCCTGGCCCCTGACCTGGATCGCCATCGCGCTGGTGGTGTATGCCACCCTGTACCCGCTGTCCGGCTTCGTCTGGCCGGCCCCTGGCGTCTTCCGCTGGGTGCTGCCAAAGCTACCCTCCGAGCAGACCAAGGACCTGGTCGAAAACCTGCTGGGCTACATGCCCCTGGGGGCCATTTTCTGCCTGGCCCTGCTGCGCACCGGCTGGCATGCCGGGCTCGCGGCCGTGGGTGCGTTGCTGGGGTGCTCGGCGCTGTCTTACGGGCTGGAGCTCACCCAGTTCGCGCTGCCCACCCGCACCCCCTCCATTTCCGACTGGACGCTCAACACCCTGGGCGCCGCCTGGGGCGTGATGGCCGCCATCACCCTCAATGCGCTGGGGCTGGTCGATGTCTGGCACCGCCTGCGTGAGCGCTGGTTCATCCCGCAGGCCGGCGGCGGCCTGGCCTTGCTGTGGATGTGGCCTCTGGGGCTGCTGTTCCCGCCGCCGCTGCCCCTGGCCCAGGGGCAACTGTGGCCGCAGCTCAAGCTCTGGCTGATCGACGCCCTGGCCGACACCCCCTGGCAGCACTGGCTGGTGCCTGAGGCCGACCCTCTGGCCGTGTTCCTGCCCTTCGTGGTGGCAGTGCCTGCGCCCTGGTGGCAGCCTTTGCGTGATGTGCTGATCGTGGCCCTCGGGGTGCTGGCCCCCATGTGTGTGGCCTGCGCCCTGGCCCGGCCCATGGGCCTGCGTCTGGTGCTGCTGGCCGGTGCCGTGGTCATGGCCGTGCTGGCCTCCAGCCTGTCGGCGGCGCTCAACTTCGGCCCGGAGCATGCCCTGGTCTGGCTCAATGTGCAGGCCATCGAGGGCCTGTTGCTGGGGGCGGTGCTGGGTGCCTTGCTGCTCGATCGCTCTCGTCTGATGGCCGCCCTGTCCGGGATGCTGGTGGTGGCTGGGCTGGTGCTGCTGGTGCACGGCCTGCCGCAAGACCCTTATTACGCACTCACGCTGCAGGCGTGGGAACATGGGCGCTTCATCCGCTTTCACGGGCTGTCGCGCTGGTTCGGCCTCTTGTGGCCGTTTGTGGCCTTTGCCTGGCTGGCCGGGCGTGCGGCATCCCGCGCGCTGGACCAGCCCGCACACTCCTAGAATTCCCCCATGAGCTATTACGAGCGTCACATCTTCTTTTGCCTCAACGAACGCCCCAATGGCGAAGATTGCTGCGCCCTGCACGGTGCCAAGGCCGGCTTCGACCACTGCAAGCAGCGTGTGAAAGAGGCTGGCCTGGCCGGCCCGGGCAAGGTGCGCGTGAACAAGGCCGGTTGCCTGGACCGCTGCGCGGGTGGCCCGGTGGCCGTGGTCTACCCGGAGGGCACCTGGTACACCTTCGTGGACCAGGCCGACATCGACGAAATCGTGGACAAGCACCTGGCCAAGGGTGAGGTGGTCGACCGCCTCGTGCTGGCCCCCTGCATTGGCCGCTGACCGGGTGGAGCACGCATGATCGGACGTCCGGCTTCCGAGCTGATCGAAGGGCCTGCGGGCGCCCTGGAAGTGGTGGTCGAGGGCCCTGAGGGCGCCTCACCGCCGCTGGGGCTGGCTGTTGTGGCCCACCCCCACCCGCTGATGGGCGGCACCATGGACAACAAGGTGGTGCACACCCTGGTGCGCGCCTTCGTCATGGAGGGCTGGGTCAGCGTGCGCTTCAACTTCCGCGGGGTGGGGCGCTCTGATGCGGCCTGGGACGAAGGCCGCGGCGAGGTCGATGACCTGCTGGCGGTGCTGGCCCACCACCGCATGGACCCGGCCTGG
>JBEGRT010000337.1:0-7603 GCA_041180305.1 Pseudomonadota bacterium | reverse complement strand
GAGACCGACGGGCACGGCACGCTGAAGCCGGTGGCCGAGCTGAACTTCGCGACGCAACCGCCGGCGGTGATCCTAATGGCCGGCCTGCAGGGCGCGGGCAAGACCACCACCACCGCCAAGCTGGCCAAGCACCTGATCGAAAAGCGCCGCAAGAAGGTGCTGACGGTTTCGGCCGACGTGTACCGCCCCGCCGCCATCGAGCAGCTCAAGACGGTCACGGCCCAGGCAGGTGCCGAGTGGTTCCCTTCCGACGGTACCCAGAAGCCGCGCGACATTGCGGCTGCGGCCTACGAACATGCCCGCAAGCACTATTTCGATGTGCTGCTGGTGGACACCGCCGGTCGCCTGGCCATTGACGAAGCCCTGATGGCCGAAATCAAGGAACTGCACGGCGTGCTCAAGCCGGTCGAAACCCTGTTCGTGGTCGACGCCATGCAGGGCCAGGACGCCGTGAACACCGCCAAGGCTTTCAGCGAAGCGCTGCCCCTGACGGGTGTGGTGCTGACCAAGCTCGATGGTGATTCGCGCGGTGGCGCGGCCCTGTCCGTGCGCCAGATCACGGGCGCGCCCATCAAATTCGCCGGTATTTCTGAAAAGATCGACGGCCTGGAGGTGTTCGACGCCGAGCGCCATGCCGGCCGCGTGCTGGGCATGGGCGACATCGTGGCCCTGGTCGAGGAAGTGCAGAAGGGCGTCGACCTCGAAGCCGCCCAGAAGCTGGCGGAAAAGGTCAAATCCGGTGCCGACTTCGACCTCAACGATTTCCTGGCCCAGATTTCCCAGATGAAGAAGATGGGCGGGCTGTCGAGCCTGATCGACAAGCTGCCCACCGAAATCGCCGCCAAGGCCGGTCAGGCCGACATGGACAAGGCCGAACGCGATGTGCGCCGCATGGAAGGCATCATCAATTCCATGACACCCGATGAGCGCCGCAAGCCCGAGCTGATCAAGGCCAGCCGCAAGCGCCGCATTGCCACGGGCGCCGGCGTTCAGGTGCAGGATGTCAACCGCCTGCTCAACCAGTTCGACCAGATGCAGACCATGATGAAGAAAATGCGCGGCGGTGGGCTGTTCAAGATGATGAAGCGCATGGGGGGCATGAAGGGCTTCCCCGGGATGCGCTGACCCGCTCACGCCAGCACACTGTTGACCCAACGAAGGGACCGACCATGGACACCTTGAATCAGCCCATTGCGATGGCGGCCCTGCTGGGCCTGGTGCTGCTGGCCGGCGGGGTGTACATGCTGCGCAGCCGCCGCAACCTGGCGCGGCCGGGCACCAATGCGCGCCGACCGGCGCAAAACGACGACATCGACACCGTGACCGGCTGGGAGCCCGCGGCCACCCGCGTGCTGACCCACGCCGAGCGCGAAGCCTGGCACATCCTGCACAAGGCGTTGCCCGACCACATGGTGCTGGCGCAGGTGCCGCTGGCGCGATTCCTGAAGGTGCCCACCCGCAACTCGTATTCCGAGTGGCTGCGCCGCGCAGGTTCGCTGTGCGCCGACCTGGTGGTGTGCGATGCCAATGCCCAGGTGGTGGCCGTGATCGAGGTGCGGCAGCCCGTGGGGCAGGGCAAGGACAAGGACCGAGCCCTCAAGCGCCATGGCCGGCTTGACCGCGTGCTGGCGGCGGCCAACATCCCGGTGCATGTGTGGCTGGAAGGCGCCTTGCCTGGCCCCGCCGTGGCGCGAGAAACCGTGCTGGGTGGTTCGGTGGTGTTCACCACCAAGTCGGGTGCCACCCTGGTGGACACCTCGGCCCTGATCCGCAAGCGTGGCGGCGAGGGCGGTGTGGCCGTCGATCTGGATGTCGACCCGTCGGATCCGCAGGACATCGACGTGCCCACCGACCTGGGCGACAACCTGGGCGACAAGAACGAGGGCGATGGCCACTCACAGCGCATGTCGCTGTGGTTCGAGTCGGTGCACTCGGGGCACACCCCGCTGGATCAGCCCGAGCGGGTGCGCTGAGCACCGCCCTCGGCAAGAGGGCGGCCCCGACGGTTCATTCCAGCAAGGCGCGCGCGAACTCGCGGGCGTTGAAGGTCTGCAAGTCTTCCAGGCCTTCGCCCACCCCGATGAAATACACCGGCACGGGCGTGCCGCGCTGACGCGACCACAGGGCGATGGCGGCCAGCACGCCACCCTTGGCGGTGCCGTCCAGCTTGGTGACCACCAGGCCCGTCAGGCCCAGGGCTTCGTCAAAAGCCTTCACCTGGGTCAGGGCGTTCTGGCCCGTGTTGCCATCGACCACCAGCAGCACCTCATGCGGTGCGCCGTCCATGGCCTTGCCGATCACGCGCTTGACCTTCTTGAGCTCGTCCATCAGGTGGATCTGCGTGGCCAGGCGGCCGGCGGTGTCGGCGATCACGACATCGCAGCCCCGGGCCTTGCCGGCCGTGACGGCGTCGAAAGTCACGGCAGCGGGATCGCCGCCTTCCTGACTGACGATCTGCACGCGGTTGCGGTCGGCCCAGACGGCCAGTTGTTCGCGAGCGGCGGCACGGAAGGTATCGGCCGCGGCCAGCAGCACCTGTGCGCCGTGGTCCGACAGGTGGCGGGTGAGCTTGCCGATGGTGGTGGTCTTGCCGGCGCCGTTGACGCCCGCCACCATGATCACGGTGGGCGTGTGCTGCCCGATCTGGAGCGATCGCTCCAGCGGATGCAGCAGTTCGGCGATGCCATCGGCCAGCAGGCCCTTGACCGCCGAAGGATCGGTGGCCTTGGTGTCTTTCACGCGCTGCTTCAGGTCGGCCAGCAGGTGCTCGGTGGCTGCCACACCGGCATCGGCCATCAGCAGGGCGGCTTCCAGTTCTTCGTACAGTGCATCGTCGATGCGCGTGCCGGTGAACACCTGTGCGATGGACGAGCCGGTCTTGCGCAGGCCGGCCTTGAGACGGTCCAGCCAGGAGCGTCGGTCGGTGGGCTTGGCCTGGGTGTCATCCTGGGCCTGAGGCGTCCAGGTGGCGGCAGGCTGAGTCACGGCAGGCGCAGCGCTCGATGCACTGGCAGGCGCGCCTGCGGCTGCGGTGGTGGGCGCAACAGGCTTGGAAGCCGGCGTGGCGGTGGTCGAAGCTTCCGGCGAGGTCTCAGGCTTGTCTGCCTGCCCCCAGCCGAGCTTCTTCTTGATGAAACTGAACATGGCGTGATTGTAGGCGGGCCCCTATGGGGCGCCACAGCCTAGAATTCGGGCTTGACGCACATGGGCCCTCGTTCGTGGTGCGCCAGCGTCCCAGCCCCGGTCTTTTCCCCTGACCCAGGGCCGTTCCTCCTGAGCCAAGCACCATGTCGAGCCGAGCCCCGTCCACCCGTCAGCGCCAGCCTTCCCGCCCCGAGGCGCCGTCGACCGGGCGAGCGGCTGCACAGGCCGAGCGCGTGGCCCGCCAGGCGCCGCTGGAAGTGCGCATCATCGGGGGGCAATACAAGCGCTCGCCCCTGAAAGTGCCTGTCTGGCCCGGCCTGCGCCCGACACCCGCCCGCGTGCGCGAAACCTTGTTCAACTGGCTGGGGCAGGATTTGAGCGGCTGGCGGGTGCTGGATGCTTTCGCGGGCACCGGCGCCTTGGGTCTGGAGGCCGCCTCCCGCGGGGCTTCCGCCGTGCTGGCGCTGGAAAAAGAGGCCGCCTTGGCCCGTCAGATCCAATCCAACGCGCGCCAGTTGGGCGCTTCCCAGGTAGTGGTGCAAACCGCTGACGCTCTGGCCTGGATGCGCCGTCAGACCCAGCCTTCACACGACCTCGTGTTCCTGGACCCGCCGTTCGGTGAGCAGCTCTTCGCGGCTGCGCTGGAAGCTGCGGTGCCCTGTGTGCCAGTGGGCGGCTGGATCTACCTCGAGGCCGATGCACCCCAGCCCGGGCTGGCCACCTTGCGCCTGCACCGGCAAGACCGCGCAGGCGCTGTGCACTATCACCTGTTCGAGCGTGTGGCCTGACCCTGACCGCACTACACTTCTTCCATGACTGACAAGTCTCCACAGACCGCCAAGTTGACCGCGGTGTACCCCGGTACTTTCGACCCCATGACCTTGGGGCACGCCGACCTGATGGCGCGGGCCAGCCGGCTGTTTGACCGCCTGATCCTGGCCGTGGCCGCTGGCCACCACAAGAAAACCATGTTCAGCCTGGAAGAGCGGCTGGCCATGGGCAAGGAAGTGGCGGCGGGCTTCCCGAATGTGGAAGTGGTGGCCTTCGAAGGACTGCTGCGCGATTTTGTGGTGGGCCACGGCGGCAAGGTGGTGGTGCGTGGTCTGCGCGCCGTCAGTGACTTCGACTATGAATTCCAGATGGCGGGCATGAACCGCCACCTGATGCCGGATGTCGAAACCGTGTTCCTGACCCCGTCGGACCAGTTCCAGTTCGTCTCGGGCACTTTCGTGCGCGAGATCGCGACCCTGGGCGGCGACGTGTCCAAGTTCGTGGCCCCGTCGGTGCTGGCGCGCCTGCAGGCCCGTGTGAAGCAGCAGTGAGCCAATCATGGCATTGAAGATCACGGACGAATGCATCAACTGTGATGTGTGCGAGCCCGAGTGCCCCAACCAGGCCATTTCGATGGGCGTCGATTTTTACGTGATCGACCCCCACAAGTGCACCGAATGTGTGGGCCACTTCGGTGAGCCACAGTGCGTACAGGTGTGCCCTGTGGAGTGCATCCCGAAAGACCCCGAACACCCTGAGAGCCCGGAGCAGTTGCAGGCCAAGTACGAGGCGCTGCAGGCTGCTGCCAGGGCACAAGCCTGACGCTCAGGCAGGCGTGCGCCTGAACAGGCTGCCCTTCAAGGCAGCGTTGTAGGCCAGCGCCAGCGGCAACGTCAGCGGATGCGGTCGTCAGGCAGGTGGCAGCTCAGCCGCTGGTTCCGTGTGCGGCAGACCAGCCGGTTCAAGGTGGACCCCACGCCCAGCTGGGTGGCATTGCGGAAAGGCGCATCGCCCGCGTGGTGGGCACTCAGGCCCCCAATGCCCGGGCTGGGTTCCGTGCTTGTTGGCCCGCGCGTGTGCCCGCGTGTGAGTGCACGACGTTCGGCGCGCAAGCGGCGCTGTGCCGATTGGGTCTGATGGGGGTGGCGGTCATCGCTGACCTCGAGTGCGCGGCCAGCATCCACGCCGGAGCAGGGCTGCTGCTGGTACTGCCCCTGGCAGTGGTACACGGTGGCTGAGCGCGCTTCACCGGCGTGAAGCAAGGCCAGCAAGGCGGCTTGCACAGCCAGCAAACCGGCTGTGAGCGCGATCTTGGTGATCGACATGAGACATCTCCCTGAACGATGGCATGGGGGCGAGTTCCGGCCGCGACTCTGAGGGTGCTGGCTGCGGGCCCCATGGCATTGTCAGTGATCAGGCGTCGGGGGGCGACACCTCCCCTTTGGGGATGCGCGGAGGCTTCGGACGCTGCTCGCCTGCATGGATGGCGGCCGTGGCTTTGGCCATGTCGCCCTTGAGCAGGGCTTCGGTGGCATCCAGCGCCTTGTCGATGCATTTGTCGACCAGCTCACGTTCGCTCAGGGGCGGCTTGCGCAGCACGTAGGCGGCCACTTCACCCTTCACGCCCGGGTGCCCGATGCCCAGGCGCAGCCGCCAGTAGCTGGGCGAGCCCAGCTGGGCATGGATGTCTTTCAGGCCATTGTGGCCAGCGTGGCTGCCGCCTTGCTTGAGCTTGACCTGTCCGGGGAGGATGTCGAGTTCGTCGTGCGCCACGAGGATTTCTTCGGGGGCGATCTTGAAGAAGCGCGCGAGCGGGGCCACCGACTTGCCCGACAGGTTCATGTAAGTCTGCGGCTGCAGCAGCCACACCGGGCCACCCGGCAGGTTGGCGCGGGCCACGAAGCCATGGTAGGCGCGGTCATGCACGAGGTTCACCCCCAGGCGACGGGCCAGCTGGTCGATGTACCAGAAGCCGGCGTTGTGACGGGTGTCGTCGTATTCAGGGCCCGGGTTGCCCAGGCCGACAAACAGTCGGATCATGATGGCGAGGTCGTCAAAAAAGCGATGGTGACGCGCGCCGAGCCCAAAGAAAAGCCCCGCACGGGCGGGGCTTGACGGTGGGCCAGAAGGCCCTGGGCTGCGGGCGCAGCGAAGAAGGATTACTTCTTCCTCTTGCCCTTGCCGGTGTCGGCGGCCACGGGAGCGGCCACGATCACTTCTTCCACCGGTTCCACCACGGTGGCGATGGTGGGGGCCTTGCGACCATGGGTCAGCACCTTGATGTGCGAGGCCAGGTTCAGGTCTTCCACCTGAATGATCTGACCCTTGACCACGTTGGCCAGGTCCACGGTGATGAATTCGGGCAGCTGTTCAGCCAGGCACTCGATTTCCAGCGCGGTGGTGACGTGGTTGATGATGCACTTGTCTTGCTTGACGGCCGGCGATTCGGCTTCGTTCACGAAGTGCAGGGGCACCTTCTTGGTGATGCGGGTGGTCGAGTCCACGCGCTGGAAGTCCACGTGCAGCACCTGGCGCTTGTAGGGGTGAGCCTGGTAGTCGCGCAGCAGGACCTTGGTGGTCTGGCCGTTCAGTTCCATGTCCAGCACGGACGAGTGGAAAGCCTCGTTGCGCATGGCGTGGTACAGGGCGTTGTGGTCCAGTTCGACCATGGCGGGTTCACCAGCGCCGTAAACGATGCCGGGCACCTTGCCGGCGTTGCGCAGGCGGCGGCTCGCTCCGGTCCCCTGCAGGCTGCGCTCAAAAGCGACGAATTTCATGGAATGACTCCAGTTGGTTGAAGCGCCCGCGACCAGGCGCTGAAAGGAAAACCCGGCATTCTAGCCGGGTTGGGTTCTTCGGATCAGAAGTTGTTGTTCTGTTCCGAGAAGAGGGACGTGACCGAATCGCCATCGGTGATGCGGCGGATGGTCTCGGCAAACAGGAAGGCCGTGGACAGCTGACGGATCTTGGGCGTGCCCTTGGCCGTCTCGTTCAGCGGGATGGTGTTGGTGATCACGACCTCGTCGAGGTGTGACGCCTTGATGCGCTCAATGGCCGGGCCCGAGAACACCGAGTGGGTGCAGTAGGCGTACACGCTCTTGGCGCCGCGCTCCTTCAGCACTTCGGCAGCCTTCACCAGGGTGCCGGCGGTGTCGATCATGTCGTCCATGATCACGCAGTTGCGGCCGTCGATTTCGCCGATGACGTGCATGACTTCGGACACGTTGGCCTTGGGGCGACGCTTGTCGATGATGGCCAGGTCGCAACCCAGTTGCTTGGCCAGGGCGCGGGCGCGCACCACGCCACCCACGTCGGGCGAGACCACCACGAGGTCTTCGTAGTTCTTGCTTTGCAGGTCGGACAGCAGCACGGGCGACGCGTAGATGTTGTCGACCGGGATGTTGAAGAAGCCCTGGATCTGGTCGGCGTGCAGGTCCATGGTCAGCACGCGGTTGACGCCCACGGCTTCCAGCATGTTGGCGACCACGCGGGCCGAGATGGGCACGCGGGTGGAGCGGGGGCGGCGGTCCTGGCGGGCGTAGCCGAAATAGGGGATGACGGCGGTGATGCGCTGGGCCGAGGCGCGCTTGAGCGCGTCGACCATGATCAGCAGTTCCATCAGGTTGTCGTTGGTGGGGGCGCAGGTGGACTGCACCACGAACACTTCGCGACCACGCACGTTCTGCTG
>JBEGRT010000336.1:0-5418 GCA_041180305.1 Pseudomonadota bacterium | reverse complement strand
CGGGGCCCTGCCGATGCGGTGCCCGTGGTCTGCGCATGGGCTGCGCTGGCCCAGGCTGTGGCAGCGAGCAGGCCGCCTGCAGCACCCAGGCATTGGCGCCGCGTGAGGCGGGAAGCGCTTGGATGCATCGGGTTCGTGCTCATCGCGCCTGGAACAGGTAGTGCGCCACGCCCCATTCGCGGCCCTTGTCGTAGCCGAAGAATTCGGCCACGGCCATGTAGAACATGCGCCAGCGCTGGAACCAGCGTTCGGCATCGTGTCCGTAGGCGTCGCGGAAGATCGGCATGATCGCAGCCTTGTGCTCGTCCATGCCCTGCAGCCAGTGCTCGGCCGTCTGCTGGTAGTGGCCGCCATCGACCCACCACTGGTCGACCAGTTGCACATCGTTCTGGTGCTGGGTCAGCAGGTGCTCATTGGGCATGATGCCGCCCAGGAAGAAGTACTGCGTCATCCAGTCGCTGCGGTCTTTCACCTCGTAGGGGTAGCACAGCGTGGGGTGCGCAAAGATGTGCACGAACAGCAGCGCCTCGGGCGTCATCCAGCGGCGCACCTTGGCCAGCAGGGCCTCGTGGTTGCGCATGTGCTCGAACATCTCGATCGACATCACGCGGTCGAAGCCTGACAGCAGTACATCGGCCGGGAATTCGAACTCGGCCACGTTGCCGGTGCAGATGCGCAGGTTGCCCAGGCCCAGGCGCTTGGCCTCGCGCAGGATGAACTCGCGCTGGCCGTTCGAGTTGCTCAGGCCCACCACCTCCAGGTGCGGGTAGTGCTCGGCCAGCCACAGCGACAGCGAGCCCCAGCCGCATCCCAGGTCGAGCACGCGGGCGCCTGCCGGCAGTTCGTCCAGGCGGGCGCGCTGGGCATAGATGCGCAACATGGCGGTTTCAGCCTGGGCCAGGCTTTCGCGGCCGGTCTCGTACCAGCAGCACGAATACTTGCGGCGTGGGCCCAGGTGCAGGTCGAAGAACTCAGCAGGCACTTCGTAATGCTGCTCGTTGGCATCCTGCGTGTTGATGGCGATGGGGCTGGCGCGCATCTCGGCCAGGAACTGGCGGAACTCGGCCGTGCGCTGCGACACGGGCTTGGCGTGGTGTTCGGCCAGGCGCTGGGCCATCAGCCGGCGCATGCCGGTGCGGATCAGGCCGTCGGGCAACAGGCCCTGTTCGGCCCAGTTGATGGCGTCGATCATGTCGAGGCTCCTTGTGTGTGTGCGAGGTCAGACGACTTTACGGGGCGGGTGCCCTGGCGGATGCATGGACCGGGCTCAGGCCTTCACGGGCCCAGGCACCAGCTGGTTGGTTCGGCGCATGTACTCGGCGTAGCCTGGCTTGCGCTGGGCCATTTCGCGCTCCAGCAGCGGCACGCCCGACATCTTGGTGATCAGCAGCCACATCACCACGGGGGCGATCAGGCTGAACACCCACAGGGGGCTGCCCCAGGCCAGGGGCACATAGGCCAGCCAGTGCACACATTCGAAGAAGTAGTTGGGGTGGCGCGAGTGGCGCCACAGGCCCACATCACAGACCTGGCCGCGGCGCTTGGGGTCGGCCTTGAAGGCCTTGAGTTGCGCGTCGGCCAGGCCCTCGCCCAGAACGGCCACCAGCCAGATCACCACGGCCAGCACCATGGCCCAGGTGGGCGGCAGGCCTTCGCGGTAGGCCGCAGGAAGGAAGGCGCTGCCGGCCAGGCCCAGGGTGAACAGGTTCTGGAACTGGAAGAACCAGAACATCTTGAACTGCGCCTGAGGGCCCCATTCAGCCCGGAACTGGGCGTAGCGCCAGTCTTCGGCGCTGGCCCAGTTGCGCCGCCACAGGTAGGTGCCCAGGCGCGCGCCCCAGGCCAGGCCCATCACGGCCACCAGCACCCGCACGGGTTCTGGTGCAGTGCCCGCCCAGGCGAAACCGACCGCCAGCAGGCCCAGGGCCCAGGCCCAGACGCCATCGACGATGCCGGCATTGCCGCGCACGCGCTGCACGCACCAGGCGAAGGCTTTGGCGATGAACAGGAACGCGGCCCCCAGGGCCACCACGTGCAGAACAGTCATGGGCAACACGGCGTTGAACGCTATGTTCCCAATATAGACTGATCAGTAATTTTTTGCCACTGTCGGGCGAGAAGACATCCACGCACCTGTGGACACCAGCACGAGTCCGGCCACCAGCCAGATGGTCAATGGTTCATCGAGCAGGGGCACGGCGCCCAGACCGGCGATGACCGGCACCAGCCCCACCAGCGCCCCGGTGCGCTCGGCGCCCAGGATGGCCACCGCCCGCAGGAACAGCACCATGGCCACGATGGTCGGGCCGATGCCCTGGTACAGGCCCTGCAGCACCAGCATGCCCATGGGCACGGTGTCCAGGCCCTTGGGCAGCCACAGCAGGTACACGGGCAGGTACAGCGCGGCCGAGGTCACGGCCACGAAACGCGTCAGCAACCAGGGGTCGAAGGCCCAGCGTTTGACCAGCACGCTGTACAACGCCCAGGCCAGTGAGGCCGCGAACAGCAGCGCGTCACCCGTGAGTGTGGAGGGCCCCGAGTGTTGCCCGGTCAGCACCGGCACGGCCACGCAGCCCACGCCCAACGCAATGGGCAGCAGCCCCCACAGGCGCTGGCGGGTGGGGCGGTTGCCGAGCAGCCACCAGGCCAGTGCGGCCACCAGGAAGGGTTGCATGCCGGGCAGCAAGATGGCCCCGTGGGCCGCAGGCGCCCGTTTGAAGCCGGCGTACACCAGCACCAGGAACAGCAGCCCACCGATGCCAGCCATGGCCCACAGGCGCCGGTCGAGCCAGTGGTGGCGGATGCTCCAGCACAGGGGCAGCAGCAGGCCACCGCCCACGCCTGTGCGCAGGGCCACGATGTCCCAGGAGGTCAGGCCCGTCTTGCCACCGAGGCGGGCCAGCAGGATGAAGCCCGCCCAGATGGCCACGGTGGCCAGCGCCGCCGCGTAACCTTGCAGCGCCGTGCCCACCGGGGCGGGCGCTGCGGGCTGGGCAGGCTGAGTGCTCAATCGGGGCAGCCTGGCTGAGGCCTGCTGGCGATCAGGCCGAGTGGCCCACCGCCACCGCCGTCATGTTCACGATGCGACGCACCGTGGCCGAGGGCGACAGGATGTGCACCGGCGCTGCGGCGCCCATGAGGATGGGGCCGACCGTCACGCCATTGCCGCCGGTCATCTTCAGCACGTTGAACAGGATGTTGGCGGCATCGAGGTTCGGGCAGATCAGGATGTTGGCGGTGCCGTCCAGCGTGCTGTCGGGCAGCAGCTTGTGGCGCACCGATTCGCTCAGTGCGGCATCACCCTGCATCTCGCCATCGGCCGGCACATCGGGCATGCGGGCCACGAAGATGTCGCGGGCACGGCGCATCTTTTGCGCCGAGGGGCGGCGGCTGGAGCCGAACATCGAGTGCGACAGGAAGGCCACGCGCGGCGGCAGGCCGAAGCGGCGCACTTCTTCCACGGCCATCACGGCGATGTCAGCCAGCTCTTCGGCCGTCGGGTCTTCGTTGATGAAGGTGTCGGCGATGAACAGGTTGTGCTGGTCCAGGATCAGGGCGTTCAGCGCGGCCAGCACGGGGGCGCCGGGCTTGGTGCCGATCACTTCGCGCACGTGGTCGAGGTGGTAGTCGTAGCGGCCGATCACGCCGCAGATCATGCCGTCGGCATCGCCCATCTTCACCAGCATGGTGGCGATCAGCGAGTTCGAGCGGCGCAGTGCCACCTTGGCCAGGTCGGGCGAGAAACCGTCGCGGCCGCGCAGCTTGTGGTACGCCTCGACATAGGTCTTGAAGCGCGAATCGCTGGACGGGTTGACCACTTCGCAGTTCTGGCCGGGCACCAGGCGCAGGCCCGCACGTTCGATGCGGTGGGCGATCACGTCGGGGCGGCCCACCAGGATGGGGAAGGCCAGTTCGTCGTCGACCGCGATCTGGGCGGCGCGCAGCACGCGGTCGTCTTCACCTTCGGCGTAAGCAATGCGCTTGCGCTGCGGGTTGGCCTTGGCGCCCAGGAACAGCGGGCGCATGAACAGGCCCGTGTTCGAGACGAACTGCGACAGCGAGTCGCGGTAGGCCTTCAGGTCGGTGATGGGGCGGGTGGCCACACCCGAGGCGGCAGCGGCTTCGGCCACGGCCGGTGCGATGCGCAAAATCAGGCGCGAATCGAACGGCGTGGGGATCAGGTAGTCGGGACCGAAGCGCAGTTCGCGGCCCGGGTAGGCGGCGGCCACTTCGTCCGAGATCTCGGCCTTGGCCAGGTCAGCAATCTGGCGCACGCAGGCCAGCTTCATTTCTTCCGTGATCTTGGTGGCGCCGCAATCGAGCGCGCCACGGAAGATGTAGGGGAAGCACAGGACGTTGTTGACCTGGTTGGGGTAGTCCGAGCGGCCGGTGGCGATGATGCAGTCCGGGCGGGCGGCCTTGGCGATCTCGGGGCGGATTTCCGGTTCGGGGTTGGCCAGTGCCAGGATGATGGGCCTGTCGGCCATGGTCTTGACCATCTCGGCCGTGACCACGCCGGCCGTCGAGCAGCCCATGAACACATCGGCACCCTGCATCACATCGGCCAGCGTGCGGGCGCTGGTGACCTGACAGAAGCGCTGCTTCGATTCGTCGAGCTTGCCGGCCAGCGCATCGGCGCGCTCGCTCTGGATCAGGCCCTTGGAGTCACACACATAGATGTTCGAGCGCTTGACGCCCAGGCCCACCATCACTTCCAGGCAGGCAATGGCGGCGGCGCCGGCACCCGACACGGCCAGCTTGACCTCGTCGATCTTCTTGCCGACCAGTTCCAGGCCGTTGAGCAGGGCGGCGCTGGAGATGATGGCCGTGCCGTGCTGGTCGTCGTGGAACACGGGAATGTTCATGCGGGCCGACAGCTGCTTCTCGATGTAGAAGCACTCGGGCGCCTTGATGTCTTCCAGGTTGATGCCGCCCAGCGTGGGCTCCAGAGAGGCGATGATGTCGACCAGCTTGTCCGGGTCACGCTCGGCCAGTTCGATGTCGAACACATCGATGCCGGCGAACTTCTTGAACAGACAGCCCTTGCCTTCCATGACCGGCTTGGAGGCCAGCGGGCCGATGTCACCCAGGCCCAGCACGGCGGTGCCGTTGGTCACCACGGCCACCAGGTTGCCGCGCGAGGTGTATTCGGCCGCCAGGGTGGGGTCCTGCTCGATGGCCAGGCAGGGGTAAGCCACGCCCGGGGAATACGCCAGGGACAGGTCCCGCTGGTTCGACAGGGGCTTGGTGGGCGACACCGCGATCTTGCCGCGAGAGGGCAGGCGGTGGTATTCCAGGGCGGCGTCGCGGAGGGTCTGCTCGGCAACAGACAGGGTTTTGTCAGCACTCATGTTCTTCTGGCGGGGAAAACGTCCTGCGGGGGTGCGATGGTACGCCAATCGACGGGCGCGCGCTGTC
>JBEGRT010000335.1:0-3591 GCA_041180305.1 Pseudomonadota bacterium | reverse complement strand
CAGCCAGAGCGCGGGCATGCTCGACATGGACAAACTGCACATGCCGACCGGCATGCGTGGCGCGCTGGAACGCGCGATTGCCAAGCCCAGCGGCCTGATCCTGGTGACGGGCCCCACCGGCAGCGGCAAGACCACCACGCTGTATGCCGCGCTCAATGCCCTGAACACCACCGAACGCAAGATCCTGACGGCTGAAGACCCGATCGAATACCGCCTGCCCGGGCTGAACCAGGTGCAGGTGCAGGAAAAGATCGACATGAGCTTCGAGCGCATCCTGCGCGCGGCGCTGCGGCAAGACCCGGACGTGATCCTGGTGGGCGAAATGCGCGACAAGGTCACCGCCGAAATCGGCCTGCGTGCCGCCATGACCGGCCACTTGGTGCTGTCGACCCTGCACACCAACGATGCCGCGTCCACCCCGGCACGCCTGGTGGACATGGGTGTGCCGGCCTGGATGGTGGCGCTGTCGCTGCAACTGGTGGTGGCCCAGCGCCTGGTGCGCACCATCTGCCCCAGCTGCAAGACCTCGTACACCCCCACCGACCAGGAAGTGGCCTGGCTGCGCAGTGTGGTCACGGAAGAAGAGGCCGGCAAGCCCTTGTGGCATGGCAAGGGCTGCACCGACTGCAACCACACGGGCTACCGCGGCCGCACTGGCGTGTACGAGTACCTGGAGATGACGCTGCCGCTGATCGAGGCCCTGGGCCGCTGCGAGCCGTCGGAGTTTTCCAAGATCGCCCGAGAAGCCATTGGCCGCAACACCTTGCGCCATGACGCGGCCCAGCTGGCCCTGCAAGGGCGCAGCACCGTGGCCGAGGCCATCGGCATCAGCGCCCAGGTGGATGCATGAGCCGTTTTCGCTACACCGCACGGGGGCCCGTGGGCCGGGTGGATGGGCAGCTCGATGCCGCCACCCCGCGTGATGTGGCCGACATCCTCCTGGCCAAGGGCCTCACGCCCTTGACCATCCAGGTCGAAGGTGGCGGTGGCGCGGCAGCTGCCGTGGCCCCATCCACCGGGGGGCAGAGCACCAGCACCCAGGGCGCTGTGCAGGCCCCGCAGTTCAAGATCGAGTTCGGCACACCGCAGATCAAGCCGCAGGACGTGATGCTGTTCAGCCGCCAGATCTACACGCTGCTCAAGGCAGGCGTGCCCATCTTGCGCGCCCTGGCGGGCCTGCAGGAAACGGCCACCAACCCCCGCATGAAGCAGATGCTCTACGAGGTGCGCCGCAGCCTGGAATCGGGGGTGGACCTCTCGGCCTCGCTGGCCCAGCACCCCAAGGTGTTCGACAACTTCTACATTGCCATGGTGCGGGTGGGCGAGGCGTCGGGCCAGATCGAAGCCGTGTTCTGGAAGCTCTACCAGCATCTGGAGTTCGAGCAGTTCATGCGCCAGCAGATCAAGTCGGCCATTCGCTATCCCTCGTTCGTGATCACGGCCATGGTCGCGGCCATCGCGGTCATCAACATCATGGTGATTCCGGCCTTCGCGGGCGTGTTCAAGTCGCTGGGCTCGGAGCTGCCGCTGCCCACGCGCATCCTGATTGGCACCTCCAACTTCACCTTGCAGTACGGCTGGTGGATGCTGGGGTGTGCAGTGCTGGCCTTCCTGGGCTTTCGGCAATGGATCCAGACGCCCGATGGCAAGGCCATCTGGCACCGCACGATCTTGCGGCTGCCTCTGGTGGGCACGATCGTGACCCAGGCCACGCTGTCACGCTTTGCGCGCGCGTTTGCGCTGTCGCTCAAGAGCGGGGTGCCCATGGAAAGGGCACTGACCAGCGTGGCCATGACGGCCGACAACGTTTACATCAGCACACGCATCGAGCAAATGCGTGAATCCGTCACGCGCGGGGAGACCTTGACGCGTGCTGCAGTGGCCACGGGCGTGTTCACTCCCATGGTGCTGCAGATGCTGGCCATCGGCGAAGAAACCGGCATGCTCGACGAGCTGCTCGACGAGATCGGCGAGCTCTACGGCAACGAAGTGGAATATTCACTGAAGTCCCTGTCTCAGCAGATCGAGCCCATCCTGGTGATCTTCCTGGGTGCGCTGGTGCTGCTGCTGGCGCTGGGGGTGTTCATGCCCATGTGGGACATGGGCAAAGTCACCCTCAAGAACTGAGCAAATGTGCCGAAACACACGAACGACTGCCTCTTTTCGCCCTTAGGCGCCACCGCCACTCAGGCGACACTCACCATCACCCACACCTGGAGTTCAAACATGCGCAAGCTTCAAGCCGGTTTCACGATGATCGAACTGATCGTGGTCATCGTCATCCTGGGCATCCTGGCCGCCACGGCCCTGCCCAAATTCATCGACCTGCGCTCAGACGCACAGGCCGCGGCCATCGAAGGCATGGCGGGCACGCTGGGCAGCGCCATGTCGGTCAACTATGCCGGGTGTGCGGCCAAGAACAACGTGGTCACGGCCAACGTGTGCGTGAAGGTGGACAGCTGCGATGACGGCTCCAGCCTGATCCAGGGTGGCATCGACACCACCAAGTACACGCTGTCGACCACGGCCATCGCGACCAACGGGACCACCGGCACCTGCACCATCACCGCGGTGGGTGTGACCCCCGCCCTGACCCGCAACTTCACGGGCATCGGCGCTGGCAACTGAGCCTTTGTCGGGTGATGCCAGAAAGGCGCTGGGCCCGTGGGTGGCCCGGCGCCTTTTTCATTGCTGAACACCTGCGCATGTGAAAGAGTCGATCCTTTTTTCCACTTTTTCGGCTTTAGGTCACACGCCCTCGGTGGCAAGGTCTGGACTTCGGGCTGCGGTCGTCGTTTCATGCAGTCATCTGCTCGGAGAGTTGCAGTCATGACCCTCAAACACATCCCTTCCATCGTGCTGTCTTCCATCTTGCGCGTGCTGCTGCTGTCGCTGGCGCTGGTGGCGCCCGCCTGGGCTCAGCTGTCGTTCATCGGCTCGAGCCAAACGGGTTTCAAGCCGCAGACCTTCACCGACGCCAACCTCAAGACGGTGGACTTCAGCACGGTCACGCTGGCCAATGCCTCAGGCATTGGCAGCAGCACGTCGATCGGTTCGGGGGGCGGTTTCACGGCCACGGCCAACACCAGCCTGCCCACAGGCTTCACGGGCAATTACGCCCAGGTCTCCAGCGGCACGGGTTCGGCCAATGGCTCGAAGCTGGTCGTGTCTTTCACGGGGGGAACCCGGTATGTCAGCTTTCTGTGGAACCTGCAGACCGGCGACAGCGACAACTCCGTCAAGTTCAACCTCAGCAATGGCAGCTCGGTCACCATCAGCAACTGCTCCAGCAACACCAGTGGTTGCGTCGGCGGCTATGACAGCATGGGGCTCTTCGAGTCCATCTTCTCGCTGATCTTTGGTTCCAGCGGCAGCAACGTCAATCAGACCGCGCGCCTGATCTACGTACCCCCCTCGGGTGTCACGGTGTCGAGCGTGGAATTCCAGGCCACGCGCTACACCAGCTGTGCGCTGCTGATCCTGTGTTCGTACACCAGCCGAACCTTCAAGCTCGAAGATCTCAGCTATGTCGACAATTCGGCTTCGGTGGTGGCCCTGCACCACCTCGAAGTGCTGGCTGACAATTCTTCG
>JBEGRT010000334.1:0-3137 GCA_041180305.1 Pseudomonadota bacterium | reverse complement strand
TGCCCAGGGTGACGCTCAGGCCCTGCACGGTCTGCAGGTCGTCCCGGCTGCCCACCAGGGGCGCATTGCGCCCCCCTTGCGGCAAGGCCGGGAAGTGGTCGAGGTCAGGCGTGTTCACCTGCGACACCTTCCATTGCAAGGACGCGGCCACATGCCAGCCCGCCGGCCGGGCCTTGTGGTGCTTGCGGGCTTGCGCAGGGGCATGGGCCAGCAGCACCGCCACGGCCAACACACCCAGGATCATGCGAGGAGACTTCATGCTCATTCCTTGGCCGCATCCGCGGCGGAAGAAGACGTCGAGGACTGACCGGACTTGGGCTCGGTCGATGCGGCCTGAACAGCCGATGCGGCTTTGGCCGACGGCACAGCCTTGCGGGACCACAGCGCCAGGCGGCGGGTGCCGCCGGCGGCCTTGAGGGTCACGCCGGTGGGGTCGATGGCCACCAGGGTGCCCAGATCGGCCACCTTGTCGCCCAGGCGGTACAGCCGGTCGTTGATGACCGCACTGCTGTATTCGGGAGCCGCCACCACCACCGAGCTCACACGGGGCACGGGGGCAGGGGCCGGGCGTTGCGGGGCTCGGTAGACCGGCGCGCCTGCCATGCCGGCCGGCGCCATGCCACCCATGGGCGCCCCCACCGGGGCCACGGGTGCCACGAAGGTGGGGCGGGTGGGGTCGGCCTGGGCCACCACCGTGCCGCACCAGGCCAGGGGGCTCAGTGCACAGGCCACCCACAGCGCACCAGGGAAAGAGGTTCGCAGGGTCATGGTGCAGAGATCTCCAGCGGTTCGGCGTCAGGGCTGACGGTCAGCAGGCGCACATTCAGGATCAGGCGGCCTGCCTCGTCGGTCTGCAGCACCAGGCCCTGCCACAGCAGCTTGCGCGGCATCTGCTCGGCGCTGACCAGCCAGGCCAGCAAGTCGTTGAAACCACCGGTCACGATGACCTCCAGGCCCTGGCGGTACAGCCCGGAGGCGTCCTGCGGGGTGAGCCCGGCCTTGGTGATGTCTTCCGGGCTGAGCGTCTTCATGCTCAGCAGGCTCAGGTTGCCGTTGCGGGCCAGCAGGCCTTCGATGACCTGGCGCATGTCGCGGGCGGGCACCAGCCCGGATTGCAGCTCGGCCAGGGCCTTCTTCTGCTGCCCCACGCTCACACGCAACCGTTCCAGCTCGCCCTTGAGCTGGCCTTCCATGAGGGCCAGGTCCTGCCCTTGGCGGGCCACCTCCGCATCGCGTGCGCGGATGGCCGATTCGGCCGTGGTGGCGCGCATCTGCGCGGCCTTGAACCGGGTCCAGGCGGGGGTGAACATCGTCAGGTCCAGCAGGTACCAGCACACGGCCGCACCCGCGATGACCAGCAGACGGCGTTCGCTGAGCGTGCGTGCCGCATGCTGCCGACGCCATTGGCGCCAGCGGCGGCGGGCCTGGTCTTCCAGGTCCTGCAAGGCGGCCAGGTCCATCTTCTTCATGGCTGCGCTCCCGAAGCGGCCTGCACCGCAGACGCCGCGCCCAAAGGTGCTCGCGCATTGCCGCCGGCACGGGCCTTGAGCGAGAAGGCCGAGATGCCAGCCAAGGCGGCCTGCTGCTCGCCCAGCGATTTGATTTCCAGCTGGGCAAAGCGCTTGCCCTGGAACTGGGGCTCCTGCCCCAGGCGGGCCAGATACGGTGGCAACTGCTGCGGGCCAATCATGCGCCCGCTGAGTTCCAGGTCCTGACCATTGGGCAGGATGGTCATGCCGGTGATCCAGAGGTCGCCCACCGCCTGGCGGGCCAGGGCCTTGAAATACTCCGAGTACGGCGTGGCCGTGCTGGCCGTCAGCCGCTGGATGGCGTCGTATTGCGTGCGCTGTGTGCGCTCGGTGTCCCGCAAGGCCTCCAGCTCCCCCATCGATTGCGGACGCGGCGGCCCCTTGGGCAGTTGCACGGCGTTCTCGGCCAGCGAGCGTTCGGCCGTTTCGGCACGCAGGGTCATGCGGGTGGACAAGGTGTTCAAGCCCATGCTGAGCACCACCACCGACCCCACCACCCCTGTGGCCAGCTTCAGCCCGAAATCCAGCCCGAAAGGCTCGGGGCCCTGGGCCTGCTGCGCGGTCAGCAGCTGCAACTGGTGCTGGCCGCGGGCCTCGCCCACCTCACGCAGGGCCGCGCCCAGCGCGCACAACTGGCCAAACGTGGGGGTGGCCATGAGCGCCTGCGCGGCCTCGTCCTGAGGCTTGCAATCGAGCCAGAGATTGAGTTCCAGCTGGCGCACCGGCACATAGACCAGATCGCCCAGCACCTCGACCATGCCCTCGGCCCCAGCCGGCAAGGCCACCGTCAGTTCCGACAGCTGCACCTGGCTGTGCATGCGCTCGAAAGTGTCCAGCGTGCGCAGCACCTCCAGGCCCGCGCGGCCCACGGCGTTCCCCCGGCCTTCGACCGAGCCGGCCACCGCGTTGGCCACCACCTCGATGGTGCGGGCCATCAGCAACTCGCCCTGGTAGGTCACCACCAGCATGCCGTATTCATCGCCGAAGACCATCAGCGCATGCGCCTTGCCTTCGGTTTCGCCCAGGGCGCAGATGTTGCGCAGGGCCGATTCAGTCACTTCGTAGGCGCTCCAGCGCAGGCCTTCGTCGTCGGAGGCCAGCGCCAGCGTGCGGCCCTTGTCGCCGGGCACGGCCACGGCCATGCACGAACGTTGCATGCGGTTTTGCGAACCTTCGGGCAAGGGCAGCACGTCAATGGCCGCCTCGTCCATGCCGAAGTCCACCTGGTCCTGCAGGCTCCAGCGCAGGGCATCGGCCCATTCCGCTTGCGGCACATCGGGTGCCGAGGTGGAAATCAGGGCGTAATCGCCCCGGCCCAGCACCAGAGATGCAGGAGGCAGCGCACGACCGTGCGCACGCTTGAGAGCGCGGATGAGGTCAGGCACGCCATCGGGCTGGGCCTGCCACAGCCAGGACACCGAAGGGCGTCCATCAGCGGGCAGGCTCAGGCGCACGGCGGCCGCGGTGCCGCCGATGCGTGCCACGCCGAGTCGTTGCGCATTCCTGATCCGTCGCTTGCCGAACAGCTTCATGGGGGGAGCCTTTGTGAGCTTGCCCCTCCATGGTGTCAAAACCTGTTTCAGTGGACGGAAAGATAAGCGGCACAGG
>JBEGRT010000333.1:0-3469 GCA_041180305.1 Pseudomonadota bacterium | reverse complement strand
TGCGGGAACTGCAAATCCAGCCCGCCGCCGTGGATGTCAAAGTGCTCGCCCAGCAGCGCGCAGCTCATGGCCGAACACTCGATGTGCCAGCCCGGACGGCCCGCGCCGAATTCCGACGCGTACTTGGCGTCGGCCGGCTCTTCCGGCTTGGCGGCCTTCCACAGCACGAAGTCCATCGGGTCCTGCTTGCTGTCATCGACCTGCACTCGCTCCCCGGCCCGCAGATCGTCCAGCGACTTGCCCGACAGCTTGCCGTAGCCCGGGAACTTGCGCACCGCATAGTTCACGTCGCCATTGCCGGCACGGTATGCCAGCCCGTTGGCCTCCAGCTTGCCGATCAGGTCGAGCATCTGGGGCACGTATTCGGTGGCGCGAGGCTCGTGGGTGGGCGGCTCGATGCCCAGCGCGCCGATGTCGGCGTGCATGGCGGCCGTCATCTCGTCGGTCAGCTGCCGGATCGTGATGCCACGCTCGACCGCACGACGGATGATCTTGTCGTCGATGTCGGTGATGTTGCGCACATAGGTCACCTGCAGGCCCTGAGCCTTGAGCCAGCGCTGCACCACGTCGAACGACATCATCATGCGGGCATGCCCCACATGGCAGAAGTCATAAATGGTCATGCCGCACACGTACATGCGGACGCGGCCCGGCTCGATGGGGGTGAAGGTTTCAACCTGACGGGACAGGCTGTTGAAAATGCGCAAGGTCATGGGTGGCCAGATTCGGAACAACGCCGAGGCAGCGTTTTCTTGGCAGCCTCAGCGACGACCGGCTCAGGTCGCCCGTCATGCGCCATCTCGCTGGCTCTGAGGGCCCTGCAGGGGCGTCAAACGCCCGTTTGTCGGGTGTGGTCACTCGGCTACAATCGAACGAGTATAGCCGGGAGGCGTCAGGCGGTCCGTCCGCATCAGGGTCAGTCGGAAGACGTCTGCTGTCACGGCGCTGTTATCCTCTCGCGCAGTTTCGTCCCTCAATTTCACCTGCTGAACCCATGCGAGTTGTTGCGCCCCCCTTCGGAGCCCGTCTGTCCGCCCTCGCCGCGCGCTGCCTGGCCATTGCCGTCATCGGCCTGAGCAGCCAACTCGCCGTCGCAGACGAGGTGGCTGACGTTCAAAAGCTGCTGTCTGCAGGCAAGAACGTTGAAGCCCTTCAGAAAGCCGACCAGTTTCTGGTGGGCAAACCCCGTGATCCCATGATGCGCTTCCTGCGCGGCATCAGCCTCTCACAGGCCAACCGCACGGCAGAAGCCATCACGGCGTTCCAGAAGCTCACGGAAGACTATCCTGAGCTGCCCGAGCCCTTCAACAACCTGGCCGTGCTGTACGCGCAGCAAGGTCAGTATGACAAGGCCCGCAACGCCCTGGAAATGGCCATCCGCACCAACCCCAGCTACGCCACTGCCTACGAAAACCTGGGCGATGTCTATGCGAAGCTGGCCAGCCAGGCCTACTCCAAGGCCCTGCAGATCGACACCCGTTCGGCCGTGGCACCCAAGCTGGCCATGATCCGCGACCTGTTCCCGCGTGACCGTGGCGCGGCCGCTGTCGCCGCAGCCCCTGCGCCTGCGCCCGCCCCCGTGCCGGCTCCCGCGCCTGCCCCCGCACCAGTGGCCCAGACCAAGCCTGTGCCGGCCCCTGCCCCGGTCGCTCCAGCCCCCATCCCGACCCCAGCCCCCGCACCGGCCCCCGTGGCGCAGCCCAAGCCTGCTCCGGCTCCGGCTCCTGTGGAAGCCAAGGCCGAAGCGCGTGAGCGTGAAGTCGAGACGGCTGTGCGCGCATGGGCCGCCGCCTGGGCCGCCAAGGACATGACCGGCTACCTGGGTGCCTACGCCAAGGATTTCGATGGTGGCAAGGGCAACCGCAAGGCCTGGGAACAGGAACGTCGTGAGCGCATCACCGGCAAGCGCAGCATCACCGTGAAGCTGTCCGACATCGAAGTGAAGGTGGACGGCAACAAGGCCGTGGCCCGCTTCCGTCAGGACTACCGCGCCGATGGCCTCAACATCAGCGGTGGCAAGCGCCTTGATCTGGTCCGCGCCGGCGGAGAATGGGTCATCGTGAAGGAATCTTCGGGTTCGTGATGGCAGGTTTCGGTTCGCGCCAGCGCAAGTGGTCGGCTGGTCGATGGGTGGCACTGGCGCTTGGCGTCAGCGCCCCGCTTGTTTTCTGGGCCAGCACCACGCTGCCCCACGCCTCGAGGTCCTGGCATGACCTCGCACAGCCGCTGTCGGCCGTCAATGCCGCAGAACGTCAGTCCGAGCGCGCGCCAACCCCGCCAGCCGAAGCGGCCGTCACAGCCTTGGCTCCAGCCTCGGGCCGAAGCACCGGAACGACACGCCGTGCCCTCAGCGAAGTGCCCAACGATGGCTCTCCGGAGGGCCGACTGCTGGAGGTGTATCGCCTGATTGGCGAGGGCAAGATGCGTGAGGCACTGGCCAAAGCACAGAAGCTCACACAGGACATCCCCAACTTCCAGCTGGCCCAGCTGACCTACGGGGACCTCCTGCTGGCCCAGACCATGCCCCTGCAAACGGTCGGTAATGCCCCGACCACGCTGTCTGACAAGGCCAGCGAACGCATCGGGCAGCTGCGCACGGAGGCTTTGCGACGCATTTCAGCCTTGCAAGAGCGCCCCCCCGTTGGCGCCATTCCGAAGGCGTTCATTGAACTGCCCCCCAGCACCCGACATGCGATCGCCGTCGATGCCAGCCGCTCGCGCATCTACCTGTTCGAAAACCGTGGCACTGGCCTGCAGCTGGTGGATGACCACTACGCCTCGATCGGCAAACTGGGCGCAGAGAAAAACGTGCAGGGCGACCAACGCACACCGATCGGCGTGTACTACATCACCAGCCGTCTGGAGCCCAGCCAGCTGACCGATTTTTACGGCGCCGGCGCCTTGCCCCTGAACTACCCCAACGAGCACGACAAGCGCCTGGGCCGCACCGGCAGTGGCATCTGGCTGCACGGCGTGCCCAGCGACAGCTATGCGCGCAGCCCGCAAAGCACCGACGGCTGCGTGGCCATGGCCAACCCGGAACTCAAGGCCATCATGGACCGCGTGCAGCCCCGCACCACGCCCGTGGTGATCGCCAAACAACTGGAATGGGTCGAACCTCAGACCCTTGACGGCGAACGACGCAGCCTGCGCAACCTGATCGAAGGCTGGCGCGTGGCCCGCAGCAGCGGCGACATGAACCGTTTGCTGAACTTTTACTCGCCCAAGTTCACCAGTGGCGCGAAAGACCTGTCACAGTGGCGCCAGCAACTGTCTCAGGAAGCAGGCTCTGGACGGGCCCGCAACCTGCAGGTCAAGGACCTGGCCATTCTGGCCTGGCATGACCGCTCTGACCTCATGGTCGTCACCTTCGGCGAAGTCGCCGACAACCAGTCCACTGGCGTGATCAAACGACAGTACTGGACCAAGGAGGACGGCCTCTGGAAAATCTTCTTCGAAGGAGTGATCG
>JBEGRT010000332.1:0-9306 GCA_041180305.1 Pseudomonadota bacterium | reverse complement strand
GCGGGGGGCGGCCGGCGCGGCCGGCCTGGGGGCCCATACAATGCGCCTCGACGGGCCTCCCCGCATGGGGGCGCGGCCAAACGGGTCAGGTCGGGAACGAAGCAGCCCTAACCGTTTGCCTTCAGTGCCAGGGTTCAGGCTCGTCACCTTCTTCCAAGTAGATGCCCCGTGCGTCGCGGCCAGGACCGAACTTCCGCGAAAGTTCGGGGCCCCCTGAGCAAGCCATGGCATCTTCGTCTCCCAGCACCCCCGGCATCGACACCTCCACGGTCAGCATCGACCTGGGCGACCGCCGCTACGACATCCTGATCGGCGAAGGCCTGCTGGGCCAGGCGGCCACCTACCAGGGGCTGCCCAAGTCGAGCACCGCACTCATCGTCACCAACACGACCGTTGGCCCGCTGTACACGGCCCAGCTGCGTGCAGCCTTGCTAGGCCAGCACAAGCAGGTGCTGGACGTGGAGCTGCCCGATGGCGAGCAGCACAAGGACTGGCCGGCGCTCAACACCATCTTCACCACGCTGCTGGAAAAGGCCGCCGACCGCAAGACGGTGCTGTACGCCCTGGGCGGCGGTGTGATCGGTGACATGACCGGCTTTGCCGCTGCCTGCTACATGCGCGGCGTGCCTTTCGTGCAGGTGCCGACCACCCTGCTGGCGCAGGTTGATTCGAGCGTGGGCGGCAAGACCGCCATCAACCACCCGGCTGGCAAGAACATGATCGGGGCCTTCTACCAGCCCCAGCGCGTGGTGTGCGACCTGAGCACCCTGGACACCTTGCCCCAACGCGAACTGCTGGCCGGTCTGGCCGAGGTGATCAAGTACGGCCCCATTGCCGATGCCGAATTCCTGGCCTGGCTGGAGGCGAACATGCCCCGCCTGCTGGCCCGCGACAAGGCCGCCCTGAAACACGCCATCCAGCGCTCGTGCGAGATCAAGGCCTGGGTGGTGGGCCAGGACGAAAAGGAAGCGGGCCTGCGCGCCATCCTGAACTACGGTCACACCTTCGGTCACGCCATCGAGGCGGGGCTGGGCTATGGCGAATGGCTGCACGGCGAGGCCGTGGGCTGCGGCATGGTGATGGCCTCTGACCTGTCGCAGCGCCTGGGCCTGATCAGCGCCGACACGGCCGCGCGCATCACGGCCCTGATCGAACGCACCGGGCTGCCCATCAAGGGGCCGCAACTGGGCGCCGACCGCTACATCGAACTGATGCAGGTCGACAAGAAGGCCGAGGCCGGCGAGATCCGCTTTGTGGTGATCGACGAGCTCGGCAAGGCCAGCATGCGGCCCGCACCCGACGCCATCGTGCGCGACGTGATCGCCGCCAACACCTGAGGCCCCCTCCCCCATGTGGCTCGCCCCCTACGCCAGTCTTCCAGAACGGACTCGGGGGCGTCGTCACCCCGAGGCACCCGCCCCCACGCGCAGCGACTACCAGCGCGACCGCGACCGCATCGTGCACAGCACGGCGTTCCGGCGCCTGGTCTACAAGACCCAGGTGTTCCTCAACCACGAGGGTGACCTGTTCCGCACGCGGCTGACGCACTCGCTGGAAGTGGCGCAGCTGGGCCGCTCGATCGCGCGCTCGCTGGGGCTGAACGAAGACCTGGTCGAGGCCATCGCACTGGCGCATGACCTGGGCCACACGCCCTTTGGCCACGCCGGTCAGGACGTGCTGAACGAGTGCATGGCCGAGCACGGTGGCTTCGAGCACAACCTGCAGTCGCTGCGGGTGGTCGATGCGCTGGAAGAGCGCTACCCGGCCTTCGACGGCCTGAACCTGAGTTTCGAAACCCGCGAAGGCGTGCTCAAGCATTGCTCGAAGCGCAACGCCGAGTTGCTGGAAGCGCAAGAGCCCGACGGCGTGGCGCGCCGGTTCATCGACGGCACACAGCCCAGCCTGGAAGCCCAGCTGTGCAACCTGGCCGACGAGATCGCCTACAACGCCCACGACATCGACGACGGCGTGCGCTCGGGCCTGGTCACCCTGGAGCAGTTCGACGAAGTGCCACTGTTCGTGAAGTTCCGGGAAGACACGCTGCGCGAGCACCCGCAGGCCCGGGGCCGTCGCCTGCTGTTCGACGCCATCCGCCGCATGTTGTCGCAGCAGGTGTACGACGTGATCGACGCCACCCGTGCCCGCATTGCCGACCACATGCCCGTGTCGGCCGACGAAGCACGCCGCTGCCCGCCCCTGGTGCGCTTCACACCCGAGATGCGCGAGGCCAGCACCCAGCTCAAGCGCTTCCTGTTCCGCGAGCTGTACCGCCACCCCAAGGTGAACGAGACCACGGCGCAGGCCAAGCAGGTGCTGCATGAGCTGTTCGAGGCCTATGCGCAGGCGCCCCAGGAAATGCAGGCGGGCTTTGCCAACCGCGACGACAAGCACCGCGCCGTGGCCGATTACATCTCGGGCATGACCGACCGCTTCGCCGTGCGCGAACACGAACGACTGACCGGCCGCAAGGTGTTCTGAAGCCCATGCCTGACCTGCTGTCGTCCAACCCTGACGCCCCCTACCGCCTGGCGCTGGTCATGATCGTGAAGAACGAGGCCCGCGGCCTGGCACGCTGCCTGCAAAGCGTGCAGGGTGTGGTCGACGAATGCATCGTGCTGGACACGGGCTCCACCGACGACACCGTGGCCATTGCGCAGGCCCACGGCGCCCGCGTGGCCCACTTCAGCTGGGTGGACGATTTTTCTGCGGCGCGCAATGCGGCCCTGGCCTTGAGTTCGGCCGACTGGCACCTGGTGCTGGACGGCGACGAATGGCTGCCCACCGCCCAGGAGTCGCCGCAGGCCTTGGCATCGCTGCAGCAACTCAGGCACCAGGCGCCCCGCTTCGTCGGGCTGCTGGAGTTGCGCTCGGCCTTTGATGCACAAGGGCAATCGGCCAGCAGCTGGCTGCCCCGGGTGCTGCCTGGTTCGGTGCGCTACACCGGGCGCGTGCATGAACAGCCGGAGTGGCAGGGCCCGCGCCAGCGCCTGCCCATGCATGTGCACCACGACGGCTACCTGCCTGAACAACGGACAAGCAAGGGCGACCGCAACCAGCGTTTGCTGGCGCTGGCCCTGCAGGATCAGCCTGATGACGCTTACCTGCACTACCAGCTGGGCAAGGACCTGGAAGTGCGGGACCAGTTCGGGCAGGCCTGGCCCGCCTACGCCAGTGCCCTGGCCTTGCTGGGCCCCCAGGCAGGCCGAGATCCGGCGTGGCGCCACGACCTGGTCCTTCGCACGCTGTACACACTCAAGGCTTGCGGGCGCGTGCCCGAAGCCATCGACCTGGCCCAGGCCGAAATGCCGCACTGGCCGGATTCCCCCGATTTCTACTTCGTGCTGGGCGATGTGCTGCTTGACCACGCCGTGGCCCACCCCGAACAAGCGCACGAGGTGGTGCCCATGATCGAATCGGCCTGGCGGCAATGCCTGGTCATCGGCGAGAACCCCGGGCTGGAAGGGGCTGTGGCCGGGCGAGGGTCGGTGCTGGCCGAGCGACAGCTTCAGCTGCTGCAGGACGTGGTCACGGCCCTGGGCTGAGCCCCGGCCGAGCCCCTGCAGGGCCCCGAGTCGGCAGGATTGACCGGTTCTGAAGGGCTTTATTGCGTGGCCAGGTCGGGCGCTCGGGCTCCACACTGTGGAAACATCGCCACCGTGGAGCGCTTCATGAGCCAGCCCCTTGTCAGCTTCTGCATCCCCACCTACAACCGCAGTCGCTACCTCGATTCCTTGCTGAGCGGTCTGGTGTCGCAGCTGGCCGACTTCCCCCACCCGTTCGAAGTGTTCATCTCGGACAACGGTTCGGAAGACGACACCGAAGCGGTGTGCGCGCGCTACATGGACGACCTGCCCTTGCGCTACAAGCGTCACCCTGAAAACCGGGGCAGCGCCGCCAACTACACCTACCTGATGGACCAGGCGCGGGGCGAGTACCTCGTGTATGTGGCCGATGACGACTGCATCCTGGGCGACCGCGTGGCCGAGATCGTGAACACCCTGCAGGCCAACCCCCAGATCGGGATCGCCTATGCCCCCTGGAAACTGCTCGACCTGGTGGCCGACAAGGACCTGGGCCAGTTCTACCACCAGGACCGCGATGTGCTGATTCCCCGGGGCCAGCAACAGCAACTGCTCGACACGCTGCTGCGTCACAGCATCTTCCCGGAGATCTACATCTGCCGCCGCCAGCTGATCCGCGATGTGATGCCCGCGGTGCCGGAGCAGGCCTTCTACGCCTTCGTGCACGCCTCGGAGTTTGTGCACCAGACCGATGTGCTGTTCCTCAAAGACCCGTACTACGTGTCGATCACGAACTACTTCCCTGACCATCAGCGCACCCAGACCGGCATCGTGGAAACGGAAACGGCCTGGGACCGCTACCGCGGCGGGCTTGAATTCGTGCTGGGCCGCGCCAGCGGACAGATCAGCGCCATGGAACGTGTGGGCCTGGGTCTGCGCATCCAGGACATGATCGCGCAGCGCATTGCGGTGGCCGTGCGCCTGCGTGTAGGCAATCGCCGTGATGCGGTGGAAACCTATTACCTGGCGTATCGGCTCAAGGCCATGGGCGCCGAGCACATGAGCCCGGTGCCGCTGGCCACCCTCCGTGTGCATGCCGCACGCGCGTTCTTCATGACCGATGCCGAGCTGAACCGCGACGTCGACGAGCTCGTGTTTGTGGGGCACTTCGAGGCGGAGTTCCAGCGCATGATGGCGCAGGAGGCTCAACGCCCCACCCGCTTCTTTGCACCGGGTCAGCCCGTGACCGACCTGAGCCCGCGCAGCCTGGTGCTGCTGCGTGGCAACGCAGACGCCTTGTCCGAACTGCCGCTGAACTCCGGCGCCCGACTGGTGCACGAAGCCGCACTGGTGGCCAAGTTCCCGGCCTGAGGGTGGGCCACACCGCCAACGCAAAGGGCCCCGAGGGGCCCTTGTTTCATGGGTGACAGGCCGCTCAGACCACTCACACACCGCTTGGGGCGATCACGCCGATTGCAGCAGGTGTTCGCGCCAGTGGCGGGTGCCCGAAGCGATGCGTTCGCGGCCTGCAGGGCCTTCCATGGCGACCAGATCGAGCGCACTGACATACGGGGTGAAGGCCCCGTGCAGCTGCGGATAAGGCAGCTTGCGGTAGTCCATGTACTGCACCGACACGCCCGCTGCGTCGAACACCTCGTGCTGCAGGTACTGAGCCGCACCCAGGCCGGTGATGTAGTGATCACCCCCCAGGCGCTGCACGATGTCCAGCACGCGCTGGCTGCCCTTGCCGGGCACGGCCAGCTCGGCGATGTGACAAAAGCGCTTGCCCTGTGCCAGCCCGAAGTAGTCGCACAGGCTGCGCATGCTGGCCTCGCTGAGGGCCCCGATGGTGGTGTGCGGCTGGCTGTAGACCTCGTCGACCAGGGCCAGCATGTCGGCTCGAAAAGGCGCCTCGGCGTAGGCCTGACGCAGCAGGGCCAGGTGCTGGGAGCGCCAGTCCTTGCGGGTGTCGAGCGCCACATCCTGGATCTTCTGGCCCAGCGACAACCCGCTGAGCGGCACCGTCATCCAGGCCATGCCCTGCGCCGTCTTGACCTGCACGCGGTTGGTGAAGCTGCCCTTGGAGAACTGCACGTCGTCGTAGAACACGAAGGTGTCGGCCAGGCGGATCTGCTCGAGCAGGCCCACCCAGGGAAACAGCATGGGCTGAGAAATGACGACATTCATGTCAGGTGCTCCATCCACAGCACGTCGTGGTGCTGCCCCTGGGCGCAAAAGTGCGCCTTGAGCACACCCACGCGCTCGAAACCCAGGGATTCGTACAGCGCAATGGCGCGGGTGTTGCTCAGCAGCACCTGCAGCAGGATCTTGCGCAGGCTGAACACCGAGCGGGCGTACCCCATCAACAACTGCATGGCCTCACGCCCTCGCCCACCGCCCTGTGCCTCGGGGGCCAGGCAGATGCCCAGGTCGGCATGACCGTGGAACAGATCGAGGTGCTGCAGCTGGATGAAACCCAGCGCCTGGTCGGTCTGCCGGTCGGCGATCACGAAGAACACGCCATCGCTCTGTTCGCTGCGGGCTTTCAGCCAGGCCTGCACACGCTCGGGCGTGTTGGGCCGAGGCTGGCTCATGAGCTGCTGCTGCAAGGCCACGTCATTGCGCAGCACGCCCAGCGGCTCCACATCGGCGGCCTGCCAGGCCCTCAGCACCACGCGTTGCCCTTGCAGCATGTGTCAGTCCAGGAAGAAGAAGGGAATGCCCAGGCCCTGAAGGGCAGGCACGTCCGAGATGATGCGCCGCGCATGCGCAGGGTTCAAGCCCACCAGCAGGGCCGCCACGTCGCGGGGCAGGTCGGCCGGGGCCACGATGGGACGCCCGTTGACCTGCTGGCCTTGCAGGAAGGGGTTCTGATCGAGGTGGCAACGCACACGCTGCGGGTGCTGCAGGCAGGACACCAGGAACGCGCCGTACACGCCCGCGCCATAGATGGCCAGCGGCTGGTCAGCCGTGAGGCCTTGCTCGAACGCACGCACCTTCTGTGAAGCTTTCTGCCAGAAGGCGCCGATGGTCTGGAAGCGATCCAGCACCTCGGCCATGGCCCGGTGATGCACTGGCGACTGCCGGTCGAAAGTGGGGGCTGCACGGCGGGCCACGACCACGAAGGCCCCTCGGTGGGCCTGGTCGTCGATGTCGACCACCTCCAGGCCTGCATCGGCCAGCAGCACCTGCAGCGAAGGCACCGAGAAGTGGTTCACATGGTCCAGCACGATGAAGTCAGACACATTGGTCAGCACATTGGGCACGATGGCGTAGAACGTGCCGCCCGGGCGGATCAGCTGGGCGATCTGCTGGATCGACTGGCGAGGCTGCACCATGTGTTCCAGCGAGAAGAACGAGGTGACCACGTCGAAATGGCCCTGCCAGTGGGTCGGCACCTCGTGCACAGCCCAGCGCTCAGGCGTGAGGAAACGCGACCAGAAGGGCTGGTAACGCGCGCTCACATCGAACAGGTGGGGCTGCAGGTCAGGCCGCTGCTCGGCCAGCAGCTTCATGGTCGAGCTCTTGGCGCAGCCGTAGTCCAGCACACGGGCACCGGCCGGCAGGTCCAGCTTGGCCAGCAGTGTGCGGGCCTGGTGCTGCGTGCGGTAGGTGGTGCCATGCACCGGGTGCATGTCATAGATCTGGTCTTCTTCTTCGCTGTTGACCAGGATGCCGTAATCGCTTTCATAGTACGCCGCGGCATCGGGCATCTCAGGGGTCTGCAGGTGGCCGCAGGCCCGGCAGGCGTACACCTGCGTGCGCCCTTCTCGCACCTGGCACAGCGAGGTCAGCGACTGGCCGGCCTCAGATTCATACAGCAGGTCGCTCACGGGCGAGGCGCAGACGTGGCAGGTGTGGGGGGTGGGCACAGCGGTCATGGGGTCATTCCACGCAGAGTTCGGGGTGCACGGTGGCGAAATCGACACCCATGGCGTAGGAGCCCTTCCAGCCGTGGCGCATGCCGGTGGGCTCGTTGAAATTGAAGTAGCGGAACTGCATCGACCAGCGCGAGCGATGGCCCACGTTGTGACCCGATGCGTGCAGGGTCATGAAGTCGATGATGACCAGATCGCCCGGGCGCGACACGGGCGCCACCTGCGGGTAACGCGCGGTGCGGCCTTCTTCATCTTGCAGGATCAGCGCGTAGGCACCGGTCTTTTCAGGGTGTTTGGGGTCGTGGCGGTGCACGGGCACCGGCCCTTCCACGTGCGAGCCCACGCAGAAGCGCACCGGCCCGAGCTCAGGCGTGACCTCGACCAGCGGCGACCAGTACACGATGCCATCGATGCTGCGCAGCTGGGCTGGGTACTCCTGGTGCCAGGGGGCGCGGAAGCGTTCTTCGTTCGGGTTGTCGATGCGAATGCCCGAGCCACCACCGGCAATGCCCACGACAGCGTCCTGGCCCCGCAGCTGCTGGAACAGGCGTTCGTGGCTGGGGCAGCCCAGCAATCGCACGAAGGCCGGGATCTGCTTGACGGCGTCGTACACCTCGGCACCGTAAGCACGTTGCTGGCGGATCAGCTCGACATACCCATCGTCGAAATGCTCGGGGGCATAGGGCCGTCGGGTGTCTGGCACGCCGTGGCGCTTCATGACCTGCCCGATCAGGCGGTAGGCATGGCGCTGAATGGGCTCGATGTCTTCGGCCAGGTCGTAAAAGCCCGGGATGACCAGGAAGCCATCACGCCGGAAGGCTTCCACCTGTTGCGCATCCAGCAAGTCGTTGTGGGCCATGTCAAGCTCCAGTCACGCAGCGGCGAACACAGGCCACCACACGGTCGAGTTCTTCGGGGCTCAGGTCGTGGTACGCGGGCAGGTTCACTGCCCGGGGCCACAGGCCATACGCCACCCGGTGTTCAGGCTGATCTTCGAACATGGGCAGCATGGTCAAAGGCCAGAAAAACACGCGTCCATCGATCTGATCGGCCTGGAAGGCCGTCAGCAGTTGATCGCGGTCAAAGGGCACGCCTTCGTCCACCACGACAGTGGGCATCCAGTACCCATTCACACAGCCCGGGGGCTCAGGGTTCATGCGCAGCGGCAGGTCGGCCAGCGCTTCCTGGTAGTGGCGGAAGATGCGGCGCTTGCCGGCGATCAGCTCGTCGATGCGCTCCACCTGGGCGCACCCGATGGCCGCCTGCACATTCGACATCTTGTACTTGAAGCCGATGGCATCGGCCCAGAACTGGCGGGTCTGACCGCGGGCGCGGCCGTGGTTGGACAGGGTCAGCACCTTCTCGTAAAGCGCTGGGTCCTGACACACGAAGGCACCTCCCTCACCCGTGGTCATGGTCTTGGTGCCATGGAAGGAAAACACGCCAAAGGCCCCCAGGGTGCCCGCCGCCCGCCCCTTCCAGGACGAGCCGACAGCCTCGGCCGCGTCTTCCACCACCGGCAGGCCATGGCGGCGCCCGATGTCGAGCAAGGCGTCCATGTCGGCCAGGTTGCCGTACAGGTGCACGGCGATGATGGCGCGTGTGCGAGGTGTGATGGCGGCCTCGACCTGGGCCGGGTCGATGCACCAGGTGTCTGGCAGCACATCGACAAACACCGGCTTGGCGCCCAGGTAGGTGATGGGCGCGGCCGAAGCGATCCAGTTGGTGTCGGCCAGGATCACCTCGTCACCCGGGCCGATGCCCAGCGCGGCCAGGCCCATGTGCATGGCCCCCGTGCAGCTGGAGGTGGCGATCACGTGGGCCGCGCCCAGGTGCGCGCCGAACTGGCGCTCGAAACGTTCGATGTATTCGTAGCAACGCGCGCCCCAGCCATGCTGCACAGCGTC
>JBEGRT010000331.1:0-2851 GCA_041180305.1 Pseudomonadota bacterium | reverse complement strand
CAATTACGGCTCGGTGCAGCACACCATGGGCTTTCTGCCCGGGCTCAAGGCCTTCACGGCCGCCGTGTTCGGTGGCATCGGCAACCTGCCTGGGGCCATGCTGGGCGGCATCCTGCTGGGCCTGATCGAAGCCCTGGGGGCCGGCTACATCGGTGACCTCACCGGCGGGCTGCTGGGCTCGAACTACCAGGACATCTTCGCCTTCTCGGTGCTGATCCTGGTGCTGGTGTTCCGCCCGCAAGGTCTGCTGGGCGAGCGTGTGGCCGACCGAGCCTGAAGGAGTTCTGCACATGAACCGCAAGATCACGTTCGTGCTGTGCGCCGCGGCCCTGATGGTGCTGCCCCTGTGGCTGCAGGGCGTGGGCCAGGCTTGGGTGCGCATCCTCGACACCGCGCTGCTGTACATCCTGCTGGCCCTGGGCCTGAACATCGTGGTGGGCTTTGCCGGCCTGCTCGACCTGGGCTATGTGGCCTTTTACGCCGTGGGTGCCTACATGTTCGCGCTGCTGGGCTCGCCTCACCTGACCGAGAACTTCCCGGCCCTGGCGGCCCTGTTCCCCAATGGCCTGCACACGCCCATCTGGCTGGTGATCCCGCTGGGGGCCGGCCTGGCCGCCATCGCCGGGGTGATGCTGGGCGCGCCCACGCTGAAATTGCGAGGCGACTACCTGGCCATCGTCACCCTGGGCTTTGGCGAGATCATCCGGGTGTTCATGAACAACCTGGACAACCCGGTCAACATCACCAACGGGCCCAAGGGCATCGACCGCATCGACCCGCTCATGGTGTTCGGGGTCAGCCTGGGTGAGCCCTGGCACGTGGGCGGCTTCACGCTGCCGCCGGTCACCTTGCACTACTACCTGTTCCTGGGCCTGGTGGTGCTGGCCGTGGTGGCCTGCCTGCGCTTGCAGGACTCGCGCCTGGGCCGCGCCTGGCGCGCCATCCGCGAAGACGAGATCGCGGCCAAGGCCATGGGCCTGAACACGCGCAACCTCAAGCTGCTGGCCTTCGGGCTGGGTGCCACCTTCGGCGGCGTGGCGGGTGTGCTGTTCGCCAGCTTCCAGGGCTTTGTGTCGCCCGAATCATTCAGCCTGCAGGAAAGCATCATGGTCGTGGCCATGGTGGTGCTGGGCGGTCTGGGCCATGTGCCCGGCGTGGTGCTGGGCGCCTTCTTGCTGGCAGCCCTGCCCGAGGTGCTGCGCCATGTGGCGGGTCCCTTGCAGGCGGCCACCGGCGGGCGTCTCGATGCCGCCATCCTGCGGCAGTTGCTGGTGGCGCTGGCCATGATCGGCATCATGCTGGCCCGCCCGCGCGGCCTGTGGCCTGCACCGGAGGGCAAGGCATGAGCGCCGCACCTTTGCTGAAAGTCTCGGGCGTCATCAAGCGCTTCGGGGGCGTGCAGGCGCTCAATGGCGTGGGCCTGGAGGTCATGCCGGGCACTGTGCACGGCCTGATCGGGCCCAATGGCGCTGGCAAGACCACCTTCTTCAACACCATCACGGGCCTGGTCACGGCCGACCAGGGGCACTTCGAGCTCAAGGGGCGCCGCTACCGGCCCACCGAAGTGCACCGCGTGGCCCGTGCGGGCATCGCGCGCACCTTCCAGAACATCCGCCTGTTCGGCGACATGAGCGTGCTCGACAACGTGCGCGTGGGGCGCCATGTGCGCACCCAGGTGGGCTGGTGGCAGGCCTTGTTGCGCACGCCAGCCTTCACCCGCGAAGAAGCCGCCATCACCGAGGCGGCCATGACCCTGCTCGATTTCGTGGGCCTGGCCGATCAGGCCAATCGCACGGCCCGCACCCTGAGCTATGGTGACCAGCGCCGTCTGGAAATCGCCCGGGCCCTGGCCACCGAACCCAAGCTGCTGGCGCTCGACGAGCCCGCGGCAGGCATGAACGCCACCGAGAAGGTGGCCTTGCGCGCCCTGATCGAAAAGATCCGTGACCAGGGTCGCACCGTGCTGCTGATCGAGCACGACGTGAAACTGGTGATGGGGCTGTGTGACCGCATCACGGTGCTCGACCAGGGGCACGTGATCGCCGATGGCCTGCCCGCCGAGGTGCAGAACAACGATGCCGTGATCGAGGCTTACCTGGGCAGTGCCCACCGCGCCTACGACAACCCCCATGACAGCCCCGACAGCGGCGCTCTGGAAGACCCGGAAGAAGATGCAGACGACCGCGACGATGGTCTGTCTGACCTGTCCGATGCGCCTGACGCCCCTGACACGCCGGATGCCCCCGCGTCGCCCCGCTGAACCCTCACACCACTCGCATGAACACGAACACGACGCCTGTGCTGAGCACGCATGACCTGAGCGTGGCCTATGGGGGCATTCGCGCGGTCAAGGGGGTGAGCCTGGCCCTGTACCCGGGCGAACTCGTCAGCCTGATCGGGGCCAACGGCGCCGGCAAGACCACCACGCTCAAGGCCATCTGCGGGCTGCTGACGCCTCAGGGCGGTGAGGTGCGCCTGAACGGCCAGCCCGTGCACGCCCAGGGCCCCTGGGACCTGGTGGCGCAAGGCCTGGTGATGGTGCCTGAAGGCCGCGGCATCTTCGCGCGCATGACCATCGACGAAAACCTGCGCATGGGCGCCTACTTGCGCCGCGACAGCGACATTGCGACCGACATGGAAGCGGTCTATGCCCGCTTCCCGCGCCTGAAAGAGCGCCACAAGCAGCTGGCGGGTACCTTGTCGGGTGGTGAGCAGCAGATGCTGGCCATGGGCCGCGCGCTGCTGGCCCGGCCCAAGGTGCTGCTGCTGGACGAGCCCTCCATGGGTCTGTCGCCCATCATGGTCGACAAGATCTTCGAGGTGGTGGCCGACGTGGCCGCCCAGGGCGTGA
>JBEGRT010000330.1:0-5446 GCA_041180305.1 Pseudomonadota bacterium | reverse complement strand
GCCTGAACACACCCAGGTGGCCTGCCTGTGCGCCGATGGGCGCATGCTGGTGTTTGGCCTGGACGAGCTCAAGCTACAGGCCAATGGCGGCCGTGGCCTGACCCTGATGGAAGTGGACGCGCAGAAGGCGCCGCTGCTGTCGGTGGCCAGCGTGCTCAAGGGCGTGCGCGTGATCGGCACCGGCCGTGGCGCCAAGCCCCGCGAGGAAGACATTCGCAACAGCGCCTATGAAGCCCACGTGGGCAAACGTGCCCGAAAGGGCAAGGCCGTGGACGCCTTCCAGAAGGTGCTGCGCCTGCAGGCCCTGGGCTGATTCCCGCGGCGTCCCTCCTTCGGGTGCCGCCCATCCCGGGGGATCCCCGTGCACAGCGTGCGGGGCGCTCGTTACCATGGTTCACACAAGAAACAAGAACCATGGATGGGAGTGGCGATGTGGGGGCAACGGCGTCAGAGCGTGCGCTCGGCGGCAGAACGGTTCGCCTGGGAAGGCCTGCATGTGCAGGAGCAAGCCCTGGAGCCGCGCTTGCTGGATCAATTGCTGGCGGGCTTTCTGGCCGTGCAGCCCGACAGGCTGCACAAGGGCAGTGTGCGACACAGACCGTTGCGCCCTCACGAGCCCGCATTGGCCGCTGCTTTGGGCCGAGTGCTGTGTGATGCCAGTGTTCGCGGCTTGCTGGCCCACCTGACCGGGCAACACGAGTGGGTGATGCTCAATGCCCAGGTCGGGCGGCCTCAGCCTCGACACCCCGCGGGCTTTGCCGGCGGTGGCAGCGTGAGACGCTGGGGCGACCGTGTGCTGTCGCTCTGGATCCCACTGGAAGATCCGCCTCTGGGGCGCTTCCACGGGCTGAGCTTCGTGGCAGGCAGCCATGTGCTGCAGATCGAAGAAGCGGGCCTGCCCGAGCGCCTGCTGCGCGAGCGCATTCAAGCGTTCATGGATGCGCACCCAGAGGCCTGGGTGCAGCCGGCCTGGTCCAAAGGCATGCTGGTGGCCACGCAAGGCCGCCTGCTGCGCCGGCTGGACATGGCCCACGCCGGTCAGCCCACCTGGCTGAAGGTCGATTGTCTGCCCCGAGCCCATTGGCCCACCAGCGAACGGCTACTGGAGCAAGGTGGTTTGGACTGGGCCGCCGACCCGCAAGCCAGCTGCCCCTGGGCCAGGCACACCTGGGTGCAGCGCCTGACCGGCGTGCATCCCTGAGGATCAAGGCCACGCAGCCTCAGGCTGTCATCACACGCGCACCACGGTCACCGAACACTCGGCTTCGGCCACCACCTGGGCGCTCACGCTGCCCAGGTAGCGCCGCATGGCCGAATTGCCTCGGGCGCCCATCACGATGTGGTCGACCTGGTTGCGTGTGGCGAACTCCACCAGCGCCGATGCGGTGTCTGGCGCCTCCAGCACATGGAAGGTCAGGCGCTGGTCGTCCATGCCCAGGCCTTGTTGCAAAGGCCGCGCCCAGTGCTTGATGGCCACCAGCTGGTTCACGTGAAGGCTGTTGCCTTGCTCGTCGGTCAGCTTGTCCATGCCCACGCGGTTGGTCTTCATCACGCTGACGCAGGCCAGTCGGGCGCCGGGTTCGATCTGCAGGATGCGGCGCACGGTGGCACGCAGCTTGGTATCCAGTTCGGGGGTGCTTGATTTCACCCCTACGGCCACCATGATGATGGGGCTCTTGTCGAGCTGCTCGGTGGCGGTGCCATCTTGCCGGGGGTCGGCACCCATGGCCTTGAACCAGCGCCCCAGGGTGGTGAAGCTGCCCGCGGCCTTGCGTTTTTCGGCCCGTTCGGTCAGCGCCACCTGGTCAGGGTTTTGCAGGTCCAGGGCCAGCTGGGCGGCGCTCTGGTAACGCTGGGCGGGGTCTACCTCCAGGCAGCGCAACACCACCTCCTGGAACCAGCGGGGCAGGGTGGGCACCAGGGTGCGCGGCGGCACTGGGTCGGTGTACAGGCGCTTTCGCAGGCCGGCCACCGAGTTGGGTTGGCCGAAGGGGCGTTCGCCGGTGGCCAGGTGGTACATCATCACGCCCAGGGCGAACAGGTCGCTGCGCGGGTCGTTGCGCACGAACTGCACCTGTTCAGGCGACATGTAGGGCCCGGTGCCCATGGGCAGGGTGAATTCTTCTTCCAGCAGGTCGGGTAGCTGGTCGTGGCGTGAGAGCCCGAAATCCACCAGCACGGCCTCGCCCGAAGCGCGGAACATGATGTTGCTCGGCTTGATGTCCAGGTGCACCACATGCTGGTTGTGCAGCGCATGCAGGGCTTGGGCCACTCGGATACCGATCTGGGTGACTTCGTCAACGTGCAAGGGAGCCTGGTCGAAGCGGGCCTTCAGCGTCTCGCCGGGCAGCTGTTCCATGACCACGTAGGGCTGCCGGATGAAATCGCCGCGCGCCACATACCGCGGTACATGGGGGCCGCTCAGCCGCGGCATGATCATCTGCTCGACCTCGAAGCCGACGATGGTGGCCGGGTCTTCTCCGCCTTTGATGCGGGGCACCTTCATCAGCAGGGGCAGTCCGCCGGTGGGGTCTTGTGCAGGGTCGGCCCACTTCACTTCCCACAATGAAGCCATGCCGCCCTGGTGCAGCCTCTCGCCCAGGATGAACCCATCGATCTGCTGCCCGGGCGCGAGCCTCTGCCCCGCGGGTTGCTGGGTGGTGTCATCGGCCATGCATCAACCTTTCTGCCAGAAACGCCGGCAGGCCGGCCGCACGGATGCGACGTCCTGCTTCGGCATGGTCATACGGTACACGGTGGAATGTCAGGGCGCCTGAATCGGTGTCAAAGGTGGCGCAGCAGGCGGCCGGGTTGCCATCGCGTGGCTGGCCAACCGAACCCACGATGGCCAGCCAGCGCCGGGCGGGCGACAGTGGAATCGGTACTTCCTCGACCGGGGTGAAATCGCCGGTCTTGCCGGTGGGCGTGAGGTGGTAGAGCTGCGGGTCGTGCATGTGCCCGCAGAACACATGGGTGGCCGTGGTGGCATGCAGGCTGGTGGCCGCATCCATGCGCCCCATGATGTAGCCCCATTGCGCAGGGCGGTGGGTGTTCGCGTGGGCCAGGAGCACCGAGCCCATCTGCGCGGTCAGCGGCAGGCTGGCCAGCCACTGGCGCTGTGTGGGCGACAGCTGGGCGCGGGTCCATTCGAGCGAGGGCAGCACATGGTCGGCCATGCCCTGGGTCCCAGCGCCCATCATGGCTTCGTCGTGGTTGCCTTGCAGCGCCACTGCGCCTTCGGCCACCCGGGCTTGCACGAAGTCGCACACCCAGGCGGGGTCGGCCCCATAGTCCACATAGTCGCCCAGCAGGGCGAGCTGGTCAAAGCCTTGTTCCAGCAGGAACTGCCAGACGGCTTCAGTGGCCTGCCGGTTGCCATGCAGGTCGGACATCAACGCGAGTTTCATGAACGGGGCCCTCAGACCCCTTCAGTGTAGGGCGCGCTTCAGTGGCTCTCCCAATCGCCGTCGGCCATCGACAACGCCGAGTGTGGCGCAGGCTGGCGAGCCACCGGCGCGGCGCTCAGCCGGGGGGCAGCTGCTGTGCCCATGGGCGCCGCCGCCTGGGCGTTCTGCGCAGTGGCCTTGTGAGCCTTGCGCAGGGCGACCGCATCAGGCAAGGCGCGCTGCGGCCCATCGTCCAGGCGGAACACCTGAACGGTTTCTGCCACCACCTTGGCCCGGCTGGCCAGCGCCATCGAGGCCGCCGCGATCTGTTCGACCGCTGCGGCGTTTTGCTGGGTGATGGAATCGAGTTGCGCCACCGCCTGGTTGATCTGCGAGATGCCGCTGAGTTGCTCGTGCGCCCCGTGGCTGATCGACTCGACCAGGTGGTTCACTCCCTGCACCGAATGCAAGGCTTCGTCCATGGTGTGCTGGGCTGCGCTGGTGATTCTGCTGCCCGCTTCCACCTTTTCGGCCGAGTCGGTGATGAGGTGCTTGACCTCCTTGGCGGCGGTGGCCGTGCGGCCAGCCAAGGCACGCACTTCCGCGGCCACCACGGCAAAACCTCGCCCTTGTTCGCCGGCCCGCGCGGCCTCCACGGCGGCGTTCAGCGCCAGAATATTGGTCTGGAAGGCGATGCTGTCGATGACCTGGATGATTTCGGCAATGCGGCGCGACGATTCTTCGATGCCTTGCATGGTGTTCGTCACGGCCCCCACGGCCGCGCTGGTGCGCTGAGTCACCTCGGTGGTCTGCTGGGCCAGGGTCGCGGCCTGGCTGGCGGTGTCCGAACTGGTCTTGACCGTGCCGGTGATCTGTTCCATGGAAGCTGCCGTCTGCTGCAGGCTGCTGGCCTGCGATTCGGTGCGGCTGGACAGGTCCTGGTTGCCCTCCGCGATTTCGCGGGTGGCCAGCAGCATCTGTTCGACTTCCGTGCGCGCATCCCGCACGATGGAGCGCAGGTTCACATTGAGCTGGTTCAGTGCGTTGCCGAACTTGCCGAACACGTCGTTGCGCGTGACCTCGATGCTGGAGGTGAGATCCCCCGCAGCCATGCGGTTGGAGAAATCGAGCAGCTTGTCCAGTGGCGACACCGCGAGTTGGGTGACCACCCAGGCAGCGGGTGCTGTCAGGAGGGTCACGCTGGCCAGCAGGCCCAGAGCCGTCTGCCACGCTGGCGCGGAACCCAATTGCGTGCCCAGCAGGAAACTCAAGGCGCAGGCCGTGCCGCAGGCCGTCACCAGCTTGCCGGTGAGCCCCAGGCGGGTGAGTCGCCGCAGGCGTCCGGAAAGGTCGTTGCGGTGCAGGTGGCCGCCAGACAGGGTGTGAACCAGGCGTCCGGCCTGCGCTTCACTGCGCATGGTTCGGTACAGGGCTTCGGCGGCCTCGACATCGGCGCGTGTCGGTGCGGTGCGCACCGACATGTAGCCCACCGGGTGATCGCCCTCCATCAAGGGGGTGACGTTGGCCTTCACCCAGTAATAGGTGCCATCCTTGCGCCGGTTCTTGACCAGTGCCGACCAGGGCAGGCCGGCTTCGATGGTCTGCCACATGTCCCGGAAGGCTTCTTCGGGCATGTCTGGATGGCGGATCATGTTGTGCGGCTGCCCCAGCAGTTCCTCCCGCTGGTAGCCACTGACCAGGATGAAGGCCGGGTTGCAGTAGGTGATCCGGCCCTTCAGGTCCGTGGTCGACACCAGGGTCTCGCCAGGAGGGAAGGGGAATTCCTTGTCGACGACAGGGGTGTTCAGGCGCATGACAGTGCTCCTCTCGCTTGCATGGGGCAGGAGATGCCTGGTGGCGCACCTGCAGAGCCCATCACGATGCGGTGGGCTCGACATGACTATCGGCCGATAACCTCGATAACATTAGGGTGACAAACGAATTTTTACCACCGCAATTCCCGTTCATGTCCGCCAAGACTCCTGAGCAAGAAGCCGCCATCCGTGCCATCCGCAAACAGATGGAGTTCTGGCGCATCTCGCCAGACGAACTGGCGGGGG
>JBEGRT010000329.1:0-2948 GCA_041180305.1 Pseudomonadota bacterium | reverse complement strand
CGAGGCGACTCACAGATCGACTGGGGGATTCGTGGGGGTCGTCGAGCCACCGCCGCAGCTGGGCTTGGGTTGGCAAGGCTTGGGCTGGCAAGTGGTCGGTGCGGGCTGGCAGCTGGTGCGGGGCTTGCACAGCGAGCCCAGGAAGTAGGTGAAGTCCACCAGGCAGCTCAGCAGCGACTTGGTCGGCTGGCAGGTGGTGGGGGCGGGTTGGCAGCTGGTGGCGCCAGCCACACGGCTGGTTTCGAACGAGGTCAATGCGCGCATGGTGTCTCCTGTGATGGGGCGCCCAGGCGCTCCCGGGCAGAAGTCTGCATTGTGTGGCGCTCTTTGGCTGTCGCCCATCCCCGACATGGGTGCCCAAAAATGAGGCAAATGCACGCCAAGGCCTTGCCCAAGGGGGCAGGTGTTGTCAGGGCGCAATGGTCAGGCGCACGCCCCAGCCCTGCATGTGTGCCGGCAAGGGCGGCGGGGGCAAGGCGTCGGTGAACACGCGCTTCATGTCCTGCAGGTGGCCGGCCACGGCTGGGTGGCTCTGGTGGAATTTGCTGGCATCGACCACCAGCCAGGTCTGTTCAGCGCGTCCCAGCATGCTTTGCAGCACCGGCAGTTCGCGCTCATCGCGGTCCATCAGGTGCCCTTCGCCCGACACGCCCAGGGCCGACAGGATGGCGATGTCGGCCTTGAACTGGCGCATGGCGTCGGCGGTTTCCGGGCCTTCCAGGGCACTGTCTCGTCGGCGCAACTGCCCGCCGGGCACCTTGACCAGGCAATGAGGGTTGTCGGCCAGCACCCGGGCCACGGGCAGGCTGTGCGTGATCACGGTGATGTCACGGCGCACGTGCAGGGCCTTGGCCACCGCCTCGATGGTTGTGCCGATGCCCAGCATCAGCGTGGCGCCATCGGGAATGGCGCCGACCACTGACGCTGCCAGACGCGCCTTGGCATCGGCCTGCAGGGCCTGCCGTTCCTGCCAGGCCTGGGCGGGGGCGGTCGTGCGCAGCGGGTTGGCGGCCGGCAGGCTCACCCCACCGTGAAAGCGCGACAGCAGCCCGGCTTCGTGCAGGCGCTGCACGTCCCGGCGCACCGTCTGCAGCGTCACATCGAGCCGCTGGGCCAGCCGCTCGACCGATACGGCTCCTCGCGCCCGCACCTCTTCCAGCAGGGAAAGCTGCCGCGGGTTGGGTTTCCAATCGTCACTGCGAGGGGATGGCATGTCGGTGTCCTGTGCGCTCGGCGTCCGGTTGCAACGCCTGCACTGTAAATCACGGCTGCGGCAGGGTCCATCCTGTCACGGCAGCAGCCCGAACTGCCTCTACCATTCGCGGATGCTTCCTGACACCGCATCCTCCACCCCGCCCGAGCCGAGCTTCGACGCCCGTTGCGATGTGCTGGTCGTGGGCGGTGGCCTGCAGGGCACGGCTGTGGCCCGCGACCTGGCCGGCCGTGGCTGGTCGGTCATCCTGTGCGAACAGGGTGACCTGGCTCAGCGCAGCGCTGAACCAGCGCCGCAGTGGATGGGCGGCGACCTGCAGGATCTGGCCAATGGGCAACTGCACAGCCTGCGCCTGGCCCTGGGCGAGCGCGAGGCCTTGATCGACGCCGCCCCTCACCTGATCCGACCTCAGCCCAGCCTGCTGGTGCACGATCCGTCCATGCGCCCCTTGTGGCGCATGAAAATGGGCATGTGGATGCTGGATCACCTGGCGCCTCGCAACCTCTTGCCAGATGTCGCCCCCGTTGACCTGGCCCGAGAGGGGGCCCGTTGGGGCCTGCAGCCCGTGTGGTCAGAGGGCTTTGTGCTGCCCGCGGCCATCGGCGATGAATCCCGCCTGGCGGTGGCCTGCGCACAAGATGCGCGTGACCACGGCGCGCATGTCCTGCCCCATGCCCGTGCCGAGCAATTCATAGCGGCCGACGGTGGCTGGCAGGTGTTGCTGGCCCACCGTGCACCGCTGGGCGGGCGTCTCACCCACCACACCCGGGTGCTGGCGCGTTGCGTGGTCAATGCCAGCGGCGCCGAGCATGAGGCCGTGCAGCACCGCCTGCATGAGGCCCTGGGCGGTCGTCCGGGCACATCGGCTTCACGTTCGGGCTGGATGCGGCAGGTGCACGCCCGCGTGCCCGCGGTGGGGGCGTCCGGGCAGTCCATGGTGCTGCAAGGCCTGGCCGGCCAATGGCTGGAAGTCTTGCCTGCGGGCGATCATTCACTGCTCGTCTTCCGGCAGGCCGTGCCCTGGCCCGAGCCCGGCACCTCAGGGGCAGCCGACCTTCAAGGCCTGCTCTTGCTGGCCAATCGTTACCTGGCACGGCCCCTGGCTCTGGGCGATGTGTCCTGGCACCACGTGGCCCACCACCCGGTGCTGAGTGCCCCGCGGCGTGTGGCCGGTCGCGCGCGGCGGGTGGCCGGGGTCGACCACGCCGGTGGCAGCTGCCCCTGGGTGGCCGTGCGCGGGGTGCCCTTCGTGCTGTGGCGCCTGGCTGCCGAAGAAGCCGCCAACTCGGTCAGCGATGTGCTGGCCGATCAGCGTGACCCCTGGACGCGTCATGCCACCTTGCCGGGTGGCCGCCTGGCCGATCACATCCCCGTCGAGGTCGATCCGGCCACCGACCAGGAGGCCTTCGTGCAGCATCTGCGCCATCGCCACCCCTGGCTCGACCTGGGGCTGGCCCGCCGCTGGGTGCGCCAGTTCGGGGCCACCGTGGTGGTCATGCTCGAAGGCATCGGCCAGCGGGCCGACCTGGGCGAGGAAGTCCTGCCCGGCCTGTACGAGCGCGAGTTGCAGCACCTGGTGCGCCATGAATGGGCCTGCTCGGCCGAAGACGTGTTGTGGCGTCGCACCGGTCTGGGCCTGGGCTGCACGCCCGAACAGGTTCAGCACCTGCAGGCCTGGATGTCACGCGCCCAGGCCTGAGGCGTCGAGCCCCTGAGGTCAGCCTCAGCCCTGCGG
>JBEGRT010000328.1:0-3108 GCA_041180305.1 Pseudomonadota bacterium | reverse complement strand
AGAGCACCTGTGCCGCGGGCGTCTGAATTCACAGATGCCGCAGCAACTCCACTGCCTGCTCGATGCGCTCGACCGCGTGAATGGTCAGCCCGTCGATGGGCTTCTTGGGCGCATTGGCGGCTGGCACCACGGCCACCGTGAAGCCCAGTTTGGCGGCTTCCTTCAGGCGGTCCTGCCCGCGTGGGGCCGGGCGCACTTCACCGGCCAGGCCCACTTCGCCAAAGGCGAAGAAGCCGCGCGGCAGCGGCTTGCCGCGCAGGCTGCTCTGGATGGCCAGCAGCACGGCCAGGTCGGCCGCAGGCTCACTGATGCGCACGCCCCCCACGGCGTTGACGAACACGTCCTGGTCGGCGCAGGCCACACCGGCATGCCGGTGCAGCACGGCCAGCAGCATGGCCAGGCGGTCACGCTCCAGGCCCACGCTCAGGCGCCGGGGCGAGGGGCCGCCTTCATCGACCAGGGCCTGGATCTCGACCAGCATGGGGCGCGTGCCTTCCAGCGTGACCATCACGCAGGAACCAGGCACCGGCTCGGCATGGGTCGACAGGAAGATGGCGCTGGGGTTGCTGACGCCCTTCAGGCCCTTTTCGGTCATGGCGAACACGCCGATTTCATTGACCGCGCCAAAGCGGTTCTTGATGGCGCGGATCATGCGGAAGCTGCTGTGGGTGTCCCCCTCGAAATACAGCACGGTGTCGACGATGTGTTCCAGCACGCGCGGGCCGGCCAGGGTGCCTTCTTTCGTCACATGGCCCACCAGCACCATGGTGCAGCCGGTGGACTTGGCCACCCGTGTGAGGTGGGCCGCGCATTCGCGCACCTGGGCCACCGAGCCGGGGGCCGACGTGAGCTGTTCGCTGTAGATGGTCTGGATCGAGTCGATCACGCAGAACGACGGCCTTTCGGCCTCCAGCGTGGCCAGGATGTTTTCCAGCTGGATCTCGGCCTGCACACGCACGCCAGTGCCGGGCAGGCCCATGCGCTGCGCACGCATGGCCACCTGAGCGCCGCTTTCTTCGCCGGTCACGTACAGCACCGGCAGCTGGCGCGACAGCGCATCGAGGGCCTGCAGCAGCAGGGTCGATTTGCCGATGCCCGGGTCGCCGCCGATCAGCACCACGCCACCGGCCACGATGCCGCCGCCCAGCACGCGGTCGAGTTCATCGAGGCCTGTGGGTGTGCGGGCCACATCGGCCGCTTCGATCTCGCTGAGTGTGGTGACGGGCTGGGCCGCGGCCAGGCCACGGGCCAGGGCCTGCATGCGGTGCTTGGGCGCGGTCTCGGCGCGGCCTTCTTCCAGCGTGTTCCAGGCGTTGCAATGCGGGCACTTGCCCAGCCACTTGGGGCTGGTGCCGCCACAGGCGTTGCAGGTGAAAACGGTTTTTTCGCGGGCCATGTCAGGGCGTGCCGGCCGAGGCTTCGGCCTGGATGGCCTTGAACTTGCGCTCCAGTTCCTGGCGCAGCTGGCGCCGCAGCTTGGCCGCCTCGAATCGGCGTTTTTCGTCGGGCGTCTGCGGGTTCAGCGGCGGCACGGGGGTGGGGCGTTTGTCTTCGCCCATGGCCACCATGGTGAAGAAGCAGCTGTTGGCGTGGCGCACCACCTGGGTCTGGATGTTTTCGGCGATCACCTTCACGCCGATTTCCATCGACGAGGAGCCGGTGTAGTTCACCGAAGACAGGAAGGTGACCAGCTCGCCCACGTGGATGGGCTGGCGGAAGGTGACCTGATCGACCGACAGGGTCACGCAGTAGGTGCCGGCGTAGCGGCTGGCGCAGGCGTAGGCCACCTGGTCGAGCAGCTTGAGGATGGTGCCCCCGTGCACATTGCCCGAGAAGTTGGCCATGTCGGGCGTCATGAGCACGCTCATGCGCAGCTGGTGTCGTTGGGCGTCGAAGTCCATGGGGCGGTGTCTGGGGAAGGTTCAGTCGTGATGGGGGGCACGCACTTCGACGTGCACCCGCGGGGACAGGGCGCACATCAGCTCGTAGCCGATGGTGCCGCAGTGGTGGGCCACCTCGTCGATGGGCAGTTCGGTGGCCTGGCCTTGATGCACAGGCCCCTGGCCCCAGAGCGTGACTTCGCTGCCGGGCTGGGCCTGGGGCAGGGCGCTCAGGTCCACCGTGATCATGTCCATCGACACGCGGCCGATCAGGCGGGTGCGCTGGCCTTCGACCAGCACGGGCGTGCCGTCGGGGGCGTGGCGGGGGTAGCCGTCGGCATAACCGCAGGCGACCACGCCGATGCGCATGTCGCGGTCGGCCGTGAAGCGGCTGCCGTAGCCCACCGTGTCGCCCGCCTTCAGGTGCTGCACGCCGATCAGGCGGCTGCGCAGGGTCATGGCAGGCTGCAGGCCCCAGTGGCGGGCGCTGTGCTCGGGGAAGTCGGGCGAGGCGCCGTACAGCATCACGCCAGGGCGCACCCAGTCACCGCGCACGGCGGGGTCGGAGGCGTGGCGCAGGGTGGCGGCGCTGTTGCACAAGCTGCGTTCACCCGGCAGGTCGTGGCTGGCACTCTGGAACACCTCGAACTGGCGCGCAATGCCCAGCGGGCCATCGGCGTCCGAAAAGTGCGTCATCAGCGAGATTTCATCGACCTGGGGCAGCGACGACAGGCGCACCCAGGCGTTGCGGAAGGCGTCGGGGGTGAAGCCCAGTCGGTTCATGCCCGAGTTCATCTTCAGGAACACGTGGTGCGGCCATTCGGTCTTGTGGATGGCCAGCCAGTCGATCTGCTGCTCGCAATGCACGGTGTGCCACAGGCCCAGGCGCGAACACCATTCCAGGTCGCGGGCATCGAAGGCCCCTTCGATCAGCAGGATGGGGCCGCGCCAGTCAAGGCGGCGCAGCTTTTCAGCCTCTGCAATGTCCAGCAGGGCGAAGCCGTCGGCGCCTCGCAGGCCTTCGTACACGCGCTCGACCCCGTGGCCATACCCATTGGCCTTGACGACCGCCCACACCTGGGCGTCGGGCGCGCACTGACGGGCTCTTTGCAGGTTGTGGTGCAGGGCGGGAATGTGGATCAGGGCTTCGAGCGTGCGCGGCATGTCGCGTATTTTGCCAGTGCCCGGCCACAATGCCCTCGTGGCCCCCAGTCAAGCGGGGTTGGGT
>JBEGRT010000327.1:0-2561 GCA_041180305.1 Pseudomonadota bacterium | reverse complement strand
GCTGCCCCGATGGTCAGAAGGCCTGTTCAAGGCGTGGTGCCAGCGCCTTCCGAGGCTGCAGGTTCTTGTGAGAAGAACTCTGTTCGCTGGTAAAGCATCACTTTCAGTGCACGTTCGTGTGAAATGTCGGCAAAGCTGGCCGGGTTGGCCAGGCGTTGCACGAAGGTGAACCCGGGCGCGTGTTCGGCCATCAGGTCCTGCAAAAACCCCGGGCCCAGCTTGGGTGAATTCAGGCACAGCAGCACATGCCCCCCGGGCACCACCAGGTCGGCCAGGCGGCGCATGAGGCGGGCGTAATCCTTCTCGGCCACGAAGCTGCCTTTCTGGTAGCTGGGCGGGTCGGCAATGAGCAGGTCGTAGGGCCCGCTGCGGGTGATCTTGCCCCAGCTGCTGAAGATGTCGTGTGGCAAAAAGCTGGCGCCGTGGGTCAGGCCATTGAGCGCGTGGTTCTGCTTGCCGATGTTCAGCGCACCGCTGGCCATGTCCACATTCACCACCTGGCCAGCACCGCCTTGCAGGGCCGCCACCGAAAACGCACAGGTGTAGGCGAACAGGTTCAGCACGCGGCCGCCCGGCTGCGCGGCCATGGCCTGGCGCACCCAGCGGCGGCCTTCGGCCATGTCCAGGAACAGGCCGTGGTTGAAGCCGCGGGGCAGGTGCACCTTGTAGCGGGCGCCGCCTTCCTGCACCACATGGGGGTCAGGCACGGTGCCGCACAGCACTTGTGTGTGAGCGCGCACTTCGTCTCTGTGCTGGAAGACCAGGTGCACGGGCTGCCCCGGGGCCAGCACGTTCAGCCGTTCGGTCAGGGCCTGCTGCACCTGGGCCACCTCTACCTCGGGCACGGCCGCGAAGCTGGTCAGCAGGAACACGGGCGGGTAGGCGTCGAGGGTCCAGTGCTCGCTGCCGGCGTGCAGGCCTCCTCGGCCATGGAACAGGCGGCAGGCTTCGGTGGGCAGGTGGTCGAGGGCCGCAATGGCGTCAAGCAGGGGCTGGAGGGACACAGGTGGGGGGCCCTGGGCAGGGCATGGAACGACACCGCATTGTCGCTGCCGCGGGAAAGCCCGGGCGCCTTCGGTCAAGCCGGTGGCCGTTTGGGGCAATGATTTTGGCGCGGCGGCTGTTTAACATCCCTCGAAATAACCACCGTTCTGGAGACCCCATGCGCAGCACCCGCCGCCTCTTCACCGCCCTGGCCCTGGTGGCCTCCCTGGGCGCTGCCCTGCCCGCCCTGGCGGCGGGTTACGAGCGCGGCCCGGCCCCCACCGCCGCGGCCTTGAACCTGGCGGGCCCCTACGAGGTGGCCTCGTTCAAGATTTCAGCCACCGATGCCAAGGCCCAGGGCTATGGCGGAGCCACCGTGTACTACCCCAAGGCCCAGGGCGAGACCTTTGGCGTGGTGGCCCTGATGCCGGGCTTTCAGGCCTTTCAGCTGGTCTACGAAGGGTTGGTGAAAAAGATCGCGTCACATGGCTTCATCGTGGCCAACCTCGACAGCCTGGCCCGCGGTGACTTCCCGGATGCGCGCGCCACGCAACTGGCCGCAGGCCTGAAGCACGTGGTCAGCCTGGCGCAGCAAGGGCAGGCGCCCTATGCCTCGGTGGCCGACACTTCGCGCCGCGCCGTGATCGGCAATTCGATGGGCGGCGGGGCCGTGCTGTCAGCGGCATCGGCCGATGCCAGCCTGAAGGCCGTGGTGGCCCTGCAGCCCTGGCACACCACCAAGAGTTTTTCGGGGGTGAAATCACCCACGCTGATCGTGGCCTGCGAGAAGGACACCATCGCGCCCAATGCCACGCATTCGGATCCGTTCTACGCCAGCCTGCCGGCCACGCTGCCGCGCGCCGAGATCGAGGTGAAGGGCGCCAGCCACCTGTGCGCCACCTTCCTGGCCAGCAAGGCCCAGCTCAACACCATGAACAAGTCCACGGTGTCGTGGCTCAAGCGTTTCCTGGACGACGACATGCGCTATGACGCCATGGTCAAAGGCGGCATCAACGAAGGCGAGTTCTCACGCTTCATCGTCGAGGGGTTCTGAACAGGGGCGCAAGCCTTTGTCGGGTGTGAGGCCCGTGGCCTTCGGGCCAATGTTCTTTGGTTCAGTTGGGGCGGTTTTCGGACCGCCCTTTTTTCTGGGCGGCGCGGGCCACGCAGGCCAGGCGCTCGGCATCGGTCATGGTGCGCCAGGCGCGGATGTCGTCCACGTGGCGGCCACAGCCGATGCAGAACTGTTCGTCATCGAGCTTGCACTGGCTGCGGCAGGGGCTGGGCACCTGGCCGGTGGGGGCGGGGTAGGTTGACATGGGGCGGCACTGTAGCGCACCGCCCGGGGCCTGTCACGGGCGGCGGCCGTGCTGGCCGCGGGCGAAGGCCCAGGCCAGGGCCAGCGCGGCACCCATCAGGCCCATGAGGCCCGTGGCAGGCTCAGGCACGGCCGACACGGTGACAGAGCCCGAGGGCAAGGGCAGCCTGTCCAGGACCACCACATTGCCTGGCGTCGGCAGGTGCACTTCCAGATCGCCAGAGATGTTGGTCGGGCTGTTCAGTGTGATGGCGCCGCT
>JBEGRT010000326.1:0-3884 GCA_041180305.1 Pseudomonadota bacterium | reverse complement strand
CAGGTCGGCATGGAAATCGAAGCCACCCAGGCTGACGTAGAAGATCTGCCGGGTGTGGCCGATGGCGCTGCGTGCGTCGATCATGCGGGCCACCATGCGCAGCTGTTCGCCCAGCTTGCCGCCGCCGAAGGCCTCCAGGCTGGCCGTGGGCGTTATGGCATCGCGGATGGCCAGTTCGCTGGAAATGGCGCGCTGCGTGATGTTCACCAGTTCCTGCTCCATCAGGTGCGGTGACTTGGCGCTGCCATTGGCCCAGGTGCTGCTGTTGGTCAGCCACTGCCGCTTGAGCGGGGTCTTGATGGCGTAGGCACCGTCCAGGCCATTGATGGCCACCGGGCCCTTGACCGTGACCTGGTACTGCTGGGCGTTGCTTCCCACCTGCAAGGCGTTCTGGCCTGCCATGGACATCAGCAAGCTGACCTTGCTCTGGCCGTTGAGGGCTTTCAGCGCATCGCCGGCACGGCCCAGCCAGCCGGTCCTGGTGTACTGGTTGGGGCTGGCGCTGGACCAGGCCCGCAGCTGGTCGGAATGCGAAAACAGCTGCAGGGGCACTTCCACCGAAGGCTTGCCCTTGTTCCACTGGCTGTCCGTGGTGGGCACGCTCAGGGGCCCCACATTGGGCACCAGGGCCACCTGCCCCGCATTGAAGCGGGCCCGCAGGCGTGTCAGCGCCGGGTGCAGGGCCAGGGTGGGGCCGTCGAAGCCGATGGGGCTCAGGCTGGTGGCGGCCAGTTCGTCCTTGCTCAACGTGAGCACGCCGCGTGCGCTGGCATAGGCCGCGTGCTCGGTGCTGCTGGTGGGCACCACGGTGTTGGCGTTGTCGTTGCCACCGCCCAGGTACACGCAGACCAGGGCACGGTATTCGCCGCTGGGCACGCTCTGGGCCACGGCACCGGCCATCAGCGACAGGTTCAGTGCGAAGGGGCTGGCGCCAGTGGCCGCCAGGGCAGCGCTGTGGCGCAGAAAGCTTCGGCGGTCGGCGTGCAGGTTCAGATGGGTCATGGGCGGCCTCGCGTTCACTTCTGCACGATGTACTGGGGCGAGCTCATCAGCAGGGCAATGGCCAGCTCGGTGCGGGTGAGGTCGCGGCTCTGGTAGTAGGTGTCTTTGGTGACGCTGCTCAGCAGGCTGAGCAGGTCGGCCCGCATGCCGGGCTGCATCTGGCCATTGAGCAGGAGCAGGTCGAGCCGCTCGATCAGCTTGCCGGGGGTGGCCGCCAGGCCAATTTCGGTGTCGTAACGCACGGCGTACTTCAGGGGATAGGCCGTCCAGTGAGCGGTCTGACGTTCGACCATGGTGCCCATGAAGTTGTAGTAACCCGTCAGGGTGGTTTCGTGCGTGATCTGGAATTCCGGCGCCACCAGGTTGGCGTCAGCCAGGGCGCCGGGCGGGCTGTGGCTGGGCTGGAACCAGTTGAACACCGAAGGGGCACGCAGCGGGTTCTGGCCCAGCGACGAGACGGGGTCTTCCAGGTTCCAGATGGGGAAGACGTTGTTGGGCGAGCTGGCGTTGAACACGCGCAGGAAATGCCCGAAGCGCACCATGGGTTCGCGCAGCTTGCCCCATTGGGGATCGCTCAGCTTGTCAGCGCTGCGGGCTTCGGGGTCGAGCAGCACGGCCGTGATCACGGCCTTCATGTCGCCGCGCACGCCCTTGCCGTTGTTGCGGAAGGCATCGGCCACCCGGCCCACATAGTCATCCGAGGGGTTGCTGGTGACAAAGCGCTGGATCAGCTGGCGGCCGATGAAGGCGGGGGTGTTCGGGTGGTTGAACAGGGCATCGAGCACCAGCTTGAGGTCGGCATTGGCCATGGCCTGGGTTTCGGTGCCTGTGCGAGCCGGGATGTTCACACCCAGGGCCTTGATCACCTTGGCGCCCTGGGAATGGTATTCGGGGTACATCACCATGGGCTGGTTCCAGGTGGCGCCTTTCCAGCCATGCCAGTTGGTGGCGCTGCCATCGGGGTCGGCCCAGCTCAGGCCGGTCAGCACACGGGCCATGCCCATCACATCGTCCAGATCGTAGCTGGGGATGTCCTGGTTGCCGTTTTTCAGGCGGCGGCCTTTTTCGTCGAGCTGCCACAGGCCGATGGTGAACAGCTGCATGACCTCGCGGGCGTAGTTTTCATCCGGGGTCTGGCCCGTGGCCGGGTTCTCCTTGACGTTCTTGATGTGCGAGAGGTAATGCCCCATGGTGGGGTGACGTGTGACGGCTTCCAGCAGGTCGCGGAAGTTGCCGAAGGCATGCGTGCTGAGCATGTCCAGGTAGGCGGCGTGCGCATCGGGCTGGATCTGCACGCTGGAGTTGACTGTGCTGACCACGAACAGCTCTGACAGGGCCAGCACCATGCGCTGGCGCAACTGGTCGCCGCCCATGACGACCTGCATCCAGAAGCTTTCCATCGTGGCGTTGATGTACTTCGATTCGCAGGGCATGCAGCCGATGGGGCCCATGCGTGCCACGTAATCCCAGTGGGTGTCGATCCGCGGCCAGACGAACTGGGTGGCCAGCCAGTTGCCGTAGCCCTGGTCTTTCAGCCGCTTCACCGTGTCCTCGGTGGGGCCGTAGGTGGCCTGGGTCAGGAAGCGGGCGGCTTCGGCTTCGGTGTGCACGACATGCTCGGGCAGGATGGCCGCGGGGTCTTCGCGCGAGGTGGAGGCCGCCGGTGCATCGCCCCCGCCACAACCGGGCAGCGCCAGGCCGGCCAGCAAGGCGGTGGCCAGCAGGGCCAGTCGGGGGCCTGGGGTTCGCTGGGGCAGGGCGCGCGGGCGTGATGGCGGGAAGCGGTGGGCGGACATGGCGTGTTTTCGGACAGTGACCGCATGGTGCCAGCCACCCCTCCAAACACCTGTCGCGATTCGCCAAATGCAGACCAGGCTTCACAGTTGTTGCACCTGGTATCAGGTTGGCTGACGGTGCTTGTGAGCCGCCCCGCCCCTGTGCATGCACCAATTGCATACAAACCGCCGCACCGATTGCATACAAAAATTGTATACAAACGGTGCGCCCCGGGTCTTTCAGGGCGTTTTTCAGGCTGAAAAAGCTGGCACGGCGTTTGCGCTGTCTCAGGCGCAGCACCCAAAGGCGGGTGCAGGGAGCCTGAGCCATGAACGCTGTCCTGTCGGTCGAACAACAACGCCTGGCCACCATGGCCGCCCAGCCGGATCTGGAGCTGGTCAAGCTGGTCAAGCGTTATGGCACCGCGGCCGATGCCCCGGTGGCCGTGGACCACATCGACCTGCAGATCGCTTCGGGCCACTACTGCTGCCTGCTGGGCCCTTCGGGCTGCGGCAAGACCACCACCTTGCGCATGATCGCGGGCCACGAAGACGTGAGCGACGGCGACATCGTGCTGGGCGGCCGCAACATCACCCACCTGCCCGCCTCGGCGCGCGGCACGGCCATGATGTTCCAGAGCTATGCGCTGTTCCCGCACCTGAGCGCGCTGGAGAACGTGGCCTTCAGCCTGAAGATGCGCGGCGTGGGCAAGGCCGAGCGCCTGCAGCGGGCGCAGGACCTGCTGGCCCGCGTGTCGCTGGGCCACCTGGCGCACCGCAAGCCGGCCGAGATGTCGGGTGGACAGCAGCAGCGGGTGGCCCTGGCCCGCGCCCTGATCACCGAGCCCCGCGTGCTGCTGCTCGACGAGCCGCTGTCGGCGCTCGACCCCTTCCTGCGCATCAAGATGCGGGCCGAACTCAAGGGCTGGCAAAAGAGCCTGGGCATGACCTTCATCCATGTGACCCACTCGCAGGAAGAGGCGATGGCGCTGGCCGACCAGGTGGTCGTGATGAGCAACGGCAAGATCGAGCAGGACGCCGACCCGCACGTGCTCTTCAACGCGCCGCGCAGCGAGTTCGTCGCGCGCTTCATGGGCGGGCACAACG
>JBEGRT010000325.1:0-7736 GCA_041180305.1 Pseudomonadota bacterium | reverse complement strand
ACCTTCACATCGCAACGGGCGGCACCGGCCAGCGTGCGCAGGCCCGAGGCCGTGGTCATGGCGTCGATCTGTGTGGCGCTCAGCGTGGCCACGGTGTTCGGGGTGCTCAGCAGGGCGCCCCGGGCCACCACGGCCGCAGGGGCCTGGGCAGACGCTGCCGGTGTGTCGCTGCTGCCACCGCAGGCACCGAGTGCGCCAGCCAGGGCCACGCCGAGTGTGAAGGCCAGGGCCCGTGGGCCACGTGCGAGGCGGGCTGTGCGTTCCGTGGGTGTCGTGGCTGTTGGGCCAGGGTTCAATAGGCGATGCAAGGCGGTCATGGGGGTCTCCTGTGGGCTGCCGCGGGCCTCTGGTGGGTGCGGTCATGGCGACCGACACTGTGGGCGGCCCAGGTGTCAGCGGCAATGCTTGGGCCGGACAGATCAGCGCATCACAGCGGACACTCATGAGCTGTGTCCGGCGAGCCCCTGTGTTCTGGCCTGTCGGATCATTGGCCACCTGCCGGTGGCGCGGCACATTGGGCCGCATGAGCACACCCCTGCTGTCTGCCGATGCCGTGGTCCACCTGCCAGCCACGCCCCTGATGCCTGCCCGCCCCGTGCGACCAGCGGGCCATGCCCTGCACGTGGCCACCTTTCTGGACCACCTGGCCCTGGGCGAAGCCGGCCAGTGCGCCTTGTCCGGGTTGTCCATGCTCACGCAGTTGCGGCACCTCATGTGGCGCAGCCAGGCCCTGGGGGATGGGTTGCGCCAGCATCTGGGCGTTCGCCCTGGCGACCGCGTGCTGCTGGCCCTGGACGACGACCTCACCGTGTGCCTGCTGTTGTGGGCGCTGGCCCGCGAGGGGGTGTGGTGTGTCGTGGCCCCACGGGCGCACGATGCCAGCACCTGGCAGGCCCTGGGGCAGGTGGTTCAGCCACGCGCCTGTGTGACCACACCGGCGCAGCTCGCCCATGCACAGGGCCTGTCGACGCCAGGGCTTGTGCTGTGGTCCGATGAAGCCTTGCTGGAAGCCACCTTCAAACGCCGCCTGGGGGCCTGGTACCAGCAGCGCAGCACACCGCCCGCAGCATGTGCCATCGACGGTGTGCTGGGCCTGCACCTGGCGCCCGATGGCGACGGTGGGTGGTGGCCCATGAGCATCAGCCACCGCAATGTGCTGGCCAGCCTGGGCCAATGCGAGGCTGCGCTGGGCACCCGGGGCGCACTGCATGCGCAATCTCACTGGTGGCAGGGCCTGCTCGGGCGAGGCATGCTGTGGCCAAGGCCCTGGGGCTGGCCCCGGCAACCCGTGGCCTGGACCGCGCGCCGTGCCCCCTGGTGGGCCCCGGCCCGTGTGGGCCTGCCGGTGGCCTGTCGCGTATCGGCCGGGGCGGGTTCTGCGTGGCGGGCCTTGCCTTCGACCGATGTGCGCATCCTGGGCCCAGCCTGCGAAGGCGGTGGGGCGGGGGAAATCTGCGTGAAAGGCCCGCAGGTACCAGCCCAGGTCTGGCAACAGCCGCAGGCCAATGCGGCCTTGTACACGGTGGAAGGCCATCTGCGCACCGGGGTGATGGGGCGCATCGATGCGCAGGGGCTGCTGCACCTGAGCGATGCAAATCCTCATGAGATGCATGCAATTGCCGATCTTTCATGTGACGCGTTCACCTAGGATCTGACCCGAGTGGTGTCGCTGGCGAAGCTGCAACAATCGCTCACCGATAACGAAGACGGTGGGGTGATGTCATGCAGCGGCAAGGGCATGTGGAGACAGCGTGGGCGGCAGCGCCCGCCACATCGACCGAACAGCAGATGTTGTCGGGCGCTGGCGATCGCCGCCACCCGCCATCTCGCTTGAGCACCTTGCTGGCCGAAGTGCAGGCCCGAGGCCTGTCGGTCGAAGCCGTGCTGGACGGCACCGGCCTGGACCGCGACGCAGTCGACAACCCTTTCACCCTGACCTCGTGCGCCCAGTACCTGCGGGCCAGCCGCAATGCCGTGCGCCTGGATGCCTCGGGCGAGCTGGGTGTGCATGTGGGCGAACGCATGCGTGCCAGCCATTACGGCATGTACGGTTATGCCCTGCTGTGTTCCGAGACCCTGCAGCAGGTGTGGACCCGCGCCGTGGCCTACCACCCCTTGTCGGGCGGCATGCTGCCCTTGCGGTGGGGCATCGAAGGCGATGAGGTGGTGTGGGTCTTCCCCAGCCTGGCCGATTTCCCCTGGCCTGATGTCGACGAGGCCCTCTACCGCTTCATGATTGACCTGCAGTTCGCCGCCCATGTCACCATCGGCCGCGACGTGATGGGCGCTGATTTCAGCCCGGCCCGAGCCAGCTTCGCCGGTCCGCCCCCACGCCATGCCGCCGAACTGGAGCGGGTGCTGCGCTGCCCGCTGTCGTTCAACGAGGTGCGCAACACCCTGTGCTTCCCGGTCGACTGCCTGCAGCGTGCACCGCATCTGGCCAACCCGGTCACGGCCTCGCATGTGTCGATGCAATGCGCGCGGCTGCTCGACGAGTTGCGCTGGAACGCCGGCACCACCCGCCAGGTGTATGGCGAGATCACCCGGGTGCCGGGCCACTTTCCCGAAATCGAAGAGGTCGCTGCGCGCCTGTGCACGACCTCGCGCACGCTCAGAAGGCGCCTGGAAGCCGAAGGTGCCACCTTTTCCGAGCTGCTCACGGCCGTGCGCAAGACCCTGGCCATTGATTACCTCACCACCACGCGCATGAGCACGGAAGACATCGCCGAGGCCCTGGGCTTCAGCGATGTCGTGGCCTTCCGCCATGCCTTCAAGCGCTGGACCCAGCTGACCCCCAAGGCCTACCGCGAGGCTCAGGCACAAGCCTCAGCATCCGGCAACGCCCACTGAGGGCGGCCGCCCTGTCCCGGGCGAGCACGGCATTTGTCCTTCACGAACATTCACGAGGTGTGTGGCCCCTTGCACAGTGGCGGGGCCTTGGCGCGTGGTCTCCACCCAGGCGCCGGGTTCTCTCCCGCAGTGAGTTCCCATTCAACACACAGAGGTAGCATGAAGACAATTGCAAGACGCTTGAAGACCGTGGCCTCGGTCGCGGCCCTGGCCGCCGCAGGCCTGTGCAGCACCGCGCAGGCCCAGACATCGGCTCCCACCTCGGCCTCGCTCAATGCCACGGCCGGCCCTTACAGCGTGTCGACCTCCACCGTCACGCTGCCCACCGGCTTCGGTGGCGGCACCATCTACTACCCGACCACGGCCGGGCAGTACGGTGTCATCGCCTTCAGCCCTGGCTTCACCGCCACTCAAACCAGCATCGCCTGGCTGGGGCGCCGCTTGGCCACCCATGGTTTCGTGGTGCTGACCATGAACACCAACACCACGCTGGACCAGCCGGCCAGCCGGGCCACGCAGCTGATGGCGGCCCTGCGCTATGTGCTGAATTCGTCGTCCAGCACCGTGCGATCGCGCATTGACAGCAGCCGCCTGGCCGTGATGGGGCACTCCATGGGCGGTGGCGGCTCGCTGATCGCCTCGCGTGACAACCCCACGCTCAAGGCCTCCGTGCCACTGACCCCCTGGAACTCCAGCACCAACTTCTCGACCGTGACCGTGCCCCAGCTGATCGTGGGCTCGGATGGCGACACCGTGGCTCCGGTGGCCCAGCATTCGCGCCCCTTCTACGCCAGCCTGCCCTCGGGCACGAAGAAGGCCTACGCCGAACTGAACAACGCCACCCACTTCACGCCCAACAGCACCAGCACCCCCATCGGGCGCTACAGCGTGGCCTGGATGAAGCGCTTTGTCGATGCCGACACGCGCTACTCCACCTTCCTGTGCGGTGCAGAACACACGGCCTACGCCACGGCCCTCGTGTTCGATCGCTACAACCAGAACTGCCCTTACTGACCCTGCTTCGGAGCCTGCACCATGATCCTGTCCAGCCAACGCCGCCTTGAGGGAAAACGGGTCTGGGTGGCCGCAGCAGTGGCCGGGTTGACCGTTGCAGGCCTGTGGTGGCGCCTGGGTGCCGGGGGGCAGGAGCCCTCGGCACCGGGCCATGCGGTCCTGACGTCGAGCGCTGCCTCGGCGCCAGGCTGGCAGACCTGGCAGCAAGGCGGCACCGGCGGTCAGCCAGGCGCCCATGCATCGGGGCAGGCCCCCTGGGCCTTGCCAGGGCAACCCTGGATGGAGCCCGCCAGACTCGATGTCACCCAACGCTTCAAGGCCCGCGACGGTCGTCTGGTGATCGATGCCAGCACCTTGCGCACGCTGGAGCAGGTGCTCATCTTCCAGGATGGGCAGGGGGCTGGCCAGAAGGCCCGTGAAGTGGCCCACAACCTGCCACCCGAACTGCGCACCCAGGCCGCCGAACTGGCCGAGCGCTACGCACAATTCGACCAGGCGCGCCGCATGGCGGTCAGCCCGGATCAGGCCCCGGCCAGCCTGGCCCAGATGCAGTCGCAGTTCGACGCCGTGCAGGCCCTGCAACGCGAGCATTTCGGCCAGGACGTGGCCCAGCAGCTCTTCGGCGAAGACGACGCCGTGACCGCGCGCCTGCTGCAGTTCATGGCCGAAGACACCGACCCCACAGCGTCCTTGCAGGACAAGGCCATGCGCGCACAGGCCCGCTACAGTGCCGACCTGCAGCAGGCCACACGCACGCCTTCACCCTGAGACAATGCGGGCATGAGCGCCGCACACCCCTCCACAGGCAACCCTGCCGACATCGTCTACCTGAACCCCGAGCCCCGCTACAGCGATGCGGCCATTCATGGCCAGACCGTCTACCTGGCCGGTCAGGTGCCCACCGACCCCCTGGCCGACATGGCCACCCAGACCCGCCAGGTGCTCGAACAGATCGACGCCTTGCTGCTGCGGGCGGGCAGCCACCGGGGGCGCATCCTCATGGCCCAGTGCATCGTGCGCGACATTGCCGATGTGCCGGCCATGAACGCCGTGTGGGAAGCCTGGTTCGCCGGGGTGACGGCCCCGCCGCGCGCCACTTTCCAGGCGCCGCTGGTCAACCCTGCATGGCGCATCGAGGTCATCGTCACGGCGGCTCGGGGCTGAGGCCGCGCCCGATCCTGCGACAATCACGCCCATGAACGACACCACCCGCCCCGAACTGCCCGATCACCTGTCGATCGACCCGCGCAACGCCGCCTACAACGCTGCCGTGTTCCAGCACGACATCGGCATCAAGTTCAATGGCAAAGAGCGTTTTGACGTCGAGGAATACTGCGTCAGCGAAGGCTGGATCAAGGTGCCTGCCGGCAAGACGCTGGACCGCAAGGGCCGTGCGCTGCTGATCAAGCTCAAGGGCCAGGTCGAAGCTTTCTACAAGTGAGGCCTGCATGAGCATCGTCGTCTTCTGGTTGTGTGAAGGCCAGCCCAGCATGCAGCCCTTCGACGATGCCCAGCTGAAAGAGGCCCTGGCCTTCGCCGAAGCGCGCCGCAAGGAGCGCGATGCCCAGGGCCAGGCCCGCAATGCGCACGTGGTGATCAGCACCGAACTGGGGCACTGCGTGAGCAAGCCTGGGGTGAGTGACGAACTGCCCCCCGATTACAGCTGGACCAAACAGCACCGCGGTGGCCCACCCGGCCCCGAGGGCCCCAAGACGCTGGCCTGACCCGCTGGCCTGACCCGCAGGCGTGCCGCGCCTTTGACGCGGTCAGGGCCGCGCAGCGCTGCTGTTGCGCATCAGGCGTTCGTAGAACTGGATCAGTTCCACCAGGTTGCGCACCGCGATGCGTTCGTTGGTGCCGTGCAGCCGGTCGAGGTCGGCGGGCGTGGCCCGCAAGGGGCTGAAACGGTAGATCGAATCGGCCACGTCCAGGAAGTGACGTGAGTCGGTGTACCCCATCAGCAGGCCAGGGGCCACCACCACATCCGGGAACAACTCGCGCAAGGTGCGAGACAGCGCCTGGAAACTGGCGGTCTGCGTACTGGACACCGTGGTGGCCTCGGTGGCATTGGGCAGCAGCTCTACCGACACGGGCAGGTCGGCCAGCAGTTTGCGTGCGTGCGCTTCGACATCGCCGATGCGATCGCCTGGTTGCAGTCTGAGGTTCACCAGCGCCGTGGATTCAGGCGCCAGCGCATTGCTGCGGTTGCCCGCATGGAAAGTGGTCGCGATCGCCGTGGTGCGTGTCATGGCGCGGGTGGCAGGGTTGCTGGCCATCGATTGCAGCACCAGCGGTTCGGTCAGCCACAGGTTGCCGTAGATCCAGGGCAGCATGCCCTGCGCATGGGGCACCAGCGTCTCCAGCATTTCGCGCGGCAGGCCGTGCAGCCGAGGCGGTGCCGGTTGCTGTTCGAGGCGGTTCACGGCCTCACCCAGCACGCCAATCACGCTGCGGTTGGGGGGCATGCTGGCCTGTCCGGCTCTGGCGCGTGCCGTCAGCCGCAGCGTCATCTGGCCTTTCTCTGCCATGGCCACCATGGCCAGCGGGCGGGCGATGCCGGGCAGCATGCCCTGGGTGATCATCGAGCCCTGATCCAGCAGAAAGCGCAGTCGGATGTCTTCATCGGCCATCCATTGGGCCACCTGGCGTGCGCCGTTCTGCCCTTCGGCTTCGGCATCGTCTCCGAAGATCAGGTAAATGGTCTCTCGGGGGCGGTACCCGGTGGCGAGCAACGATTCGACCGCCTCGAATATCGCCATCAGGTTCCCCTTGTTGTCCCACGCGCCTCGGCCCCACACCTGGCCATCGGCGATCACGCCTTCGAAGGGCGCGTGTGTCCAGGTGCTTTCGGTCTGAGGGGCCACCGGGATCACATCCTGATGGGCCATGAAGGCGATCGGTGCAGCCTGGGGATCCCTGCCTGGCCAGGTATAGACCAGCGTGTGGCGCCCCATCACCTGACGCTTGAGCTGAGCATGCGTGCGAGGGTACAGACGTTCCAGCAGCGCATGCAAGGCTTCGAATTCACTGCTCAGGCTGTCATCTTCTGTCCAGACCGTTCTCAGCTTCAAGGCCTGCGACAGATTCGATGCAGCCTGCTCGGCATCGACCTTCACACCCGGTCTGGCCGTCACTGTCGGGGGGATGTGCTGACGCCATTGGTGCGTGTGCCAGGCCATGCTGAGCCCCAGGCCCAGTACCGTGGCCACGGCCAGCAGCAAGCTCAGTACCCAGCCGCTGCGGCTCATGGTTGCGGCACCTGCGGTACGTCCTGGCTGTCGCGTGTGGCCGCTCGAACGCCAGCAGCGGTGATGTCAGCAGCCACTTCCACGGTCTTGGCCGTGACGCTGACGGCCGTGCTGGCCACTGACACAGCCGCGCTGGCCACCGACATCACGGTGCAGCCCGAGGACAGCAGGCCAAACGAACAGAGCAGGCAGAGGGCGAAGGCGCGAACCATGGACAACACCGGTGAGCAAAGCCGAGATGGTATCGCCAGCGGGCGTGCAGCCCGCTCGGTGTTGGCCTGGGGGGGCGGGACTCAGTAAGTCTTGTAGGGCAGGAATTTGCCCGACATCGTGATGCCCACTCGGTCACCGGCCGGGTGGGCTTCGCGCTTGAGGTCCATCTTGAAGTCGATGGCGCTCATGATGCCGTCACCGAATTCTTCATGGATCAAGGCCTTGAAGGTGGTGCCGTACACGCTGACCAGCTCGTAAAAGCGGTAGATCAGCGGGTCGGTGGGCACGCTGGTGGGCAGGCTGCCTTTGTAGGGCACCACCATCAGCCAGTTCTTTTCCTCCGGCGTCAGGCCGAAGATGCCGGCCACCACGGCGGCCTGCTGGGCATTGAGCGTCATCTGGCCCAGGCAG
>JBEGRT010000324.1:0-3633 GCA_041180305.1 Pseudomonadota bacterium | reverse complement strand
GCTTGCTGACCTTGTAGGCGCGCACCACCTGGCGGGCCGTGGGCCAGGGCACTTCGATGCTCTGCAGGAACTCGCCGGGCTGCAGGTCGTTCTTCATGTAATCGAGGTAGAAGCCATGCAGGGGCACGCGCCGGGTGTGTTCGCCCCGGCGCAGCACCAGCTCGGCCCCCAGGGCCAGCAGCACAGGCGGTGCATCGCCAATGGGCGAGCCATTGGCCACGTTGCCGCCCAGGGTGCCCGCACGCCGCACGGGGGGTGAGGCAAAGCGCAGCCACAGCTCTTTCAGCTCGGGCAGGCGCTCGGCCAGGGCGCCCCAGGCCGCCTCCAGGCTGGCGGCCGCGCCAATGCTCAGGCCCTTGCCGTTGGCCCAGGGCGTGATGGCCTGCAGCTCGGGCACTTGCCCCACGTACAGGATGTCGCCCAGGGTGCGGAACTGCTTGTTCACCCACAGGCCGATGTCGGTGGCGCCCGCCAGGATGCGGGCCTCGGGCAGGGCGGCGCGCCACTGCGCGAACTCGGCCAGGCTGCGCGGCGCGATGAAGCGCTGGCCGGGCTCACGGCCCATGACCAGCGTGGTGCCGGGCAGGGTGGCCAGGGCTTGCGCCACCGGGGTGGTGTCCAGCAGCTGGCGGGGGGCCTCGAACATCTGCTGGGCCGCGTCCAGGATGGGGCGGTAGCCGGTGCAGCGGCACAGGTTGCCGCTCAGGGCATCGGCCAGGGCTTCGCGGGGCGGGGCCTGGTCATGCGCCTGGTACAGCTGCCACATCGACATCACGAAGCCAGGCGTGCAGAAGCCGCACTGCGAGCCGTGGCATTTCACCAGGGCCTGCTGGCAGGGGTGCAGGGTGTCGGGCGCCGGGGCCACGTCTTCCACGGTGAACAGGGCCTTGCCGTCGAGGGTGGGCAGGAACTGGATGCAGGCGTTCACGTTGTCCAGGCGCACGCCATTCGGGGCCTGGGCATCGGGCGTGGCCACCACCACGGTGCAGGCGCCACAGTCGCCTTCGGCGCAGCCTTCCTTGCTGCCGGTGCAGTGCGCATGGCCCCGCAACCACTGCAGCACGGTGGTGGTGGGGGGCAGGCCGGTGACCTGCTGCAACTGGCCGCGGTGCAGGAAGTGCACGGGGCGCTCGGTGGGGGTGATGGGCGTGTCGGGCATGGTCGGTCAGGTGCTCAGGGCGGCGGCCAGGGCAAGGGTTGCATCCCCTCACGCAAGGGCCATTCCACCTTCTGAGGGTAAGGCGTGCAAGTGCTTGCGGTATAGCATGTGCTTGATAAGCGGTATCAGAATGCACATATGAACAAGAACGCTGTTTTCGACAAGATCGACATCTCTCTCATCAGGGTCTTGCACACTGTGATCACCGAATGCAGCGTCTCCCGGGCGGCCATCCGCCTGCAGACCAGTCAGCCCGCCGTCAGCGCGCAACTCAAGCGCCTGCGCGAGCTGACCGGAGACCCTTTGCTGGTGCGCTGTGGCCAGAGCATGGCCCCCACCGACGTGGCGCTGAACCTGCTGGAGCCGGCCACCATCATCCTGCACCAGGCGCAGGCCATGTTCGGCAGCAAGAACACGGTGCGTGATTTCGACCCGGCCACCACGCAGCTCACCTTCCGCATTGCGGCCACCGACTACCTCGACCCCTTCTTCCTGCCCGAGTTGACCCTGCAGATCAAGCGGCAGGCGCCCAACGTGCGCCTGGAGTTCGTGCCCCTGTCGGGTGATCTGGATTACCGGCGCAGCCTGGCCCGGGGCGAGGTCGACCTGGTCATCGGCAACTGGCTGGAGCCGTCGGATGAACTGCACCTGGGCCGCCTGATCAGCGACGAGGTGGTGTGCCTGGTCTCGGAAGACCACCCGGCCGCGCGCCTGCCCAAGGAGGGCAAGCGGGCCTGGTCGCTCGAGCAGTACCTGCAGGCCGAGCACGTGGCGCCCCCCTCGCTGCACCCGGGCGGCATCGGCGTGATCGACGAACACCTGGCCATGCAGGGCCTCAAGCGCAACATTGCCGTGCGCAACCCCCACTTTGCCCAGCTGCCCTACATGGTGGCGGGCTCGCTGCTGGTGCTGACCACCGGCCGCCGCTTCTGCGAGCGTTACGCCCAGCAACTGCGCGTCAAGATCATCAAGTGCCCGGTCAGCTTCCCGTCCATGAACTACTATCAGCTGTGGCATGACCTGACCCACCACTCGGCCGGCAGCCGCTGGTTGCGCGAGCAGGTGCGTGAGGTGGTGCGCAACCTCCAACACGTTCGCCCGCCCTGGCGCGGTGACGCCCCCAGCGGCCCCCGCGCCTCCTGACCATGCCTTTGTCGCCTGCCCCTGCCTCGCGCCGCCGTGTGCTGCGCGCCGACCTGCTCGATTTCACGGCCGACCCAGGCTTCCTGCCCCCGGCCGAAGCGCCCGGCGTGCGCCACCGGCCCGACCACCGCGTGCTGATCAACGGCGACCGCATCGTGGCCGTGCGGCCTGCCACGGCTGGCTGGCAGCCTCTGCCTGATGACCCGGCGGGCCTGCCCGCCTCAGACCTGGCCGCCTGGGCCCAGGTGCCCGAAGAAGACCACCGGGGCCGCCTGCTGCTGCCCGGCTTCATCGACACCCACGTGCATTGCCCGCAGCTGGACGTGATCGCCAGTTTCGGCACCGAACTGCTCGACTGGCTGAACACCTACACCTTCCCGGCCGAGCGCAAATACGCCGACCCGGCCGTGAGTCAGGCCGGGGCCAAGCGATTCCTGAAAGCCCTGTGGGCCCAGGGCACCACCTCGGCCGTGGTGTTCCCCACCGTGCACAAGTGCAGCGCCGAGGCCCTGTTCGAGCAGGCGGCGGCCGTGCGCATGCGCCTTGTCACGGGCAAGGTGCTGATGAACCGCCATGCCCCCGACGGCCTGCGCGACGACGTGGAACAGGCCGAGCGTGATTGCGTGGACCTCATCCAGCGCTGGCACGGCCGCGACCGCCAGGCCTTTGCCGTGACCGTGCGTTTTGCGCCCTGCAGCACGCCCGAACAGCTGGTCATGGCCGGCCAGCTGGCCCAGGGCCATGCCGGGGTCTACATGCAGACCCACGTGGCCGAAAACCGCGACGAAGTGCGCTGGGTGGCCGAACTCTTCCCCAGTGCCCGCAGCTACCTCGACGTGTACGACCGCGATGGCCTGATCGGCCCGCGGGCCGTGCTGGCCCATGGCATCTGGCTGAACGACGAAGACCGCGCCGTGCTGCGCGCACACGGGGCGCAGATCGCCCACAGCCCCTCGTCCAACCTGTTTTTGGGCAGCGGCCTGTTCAACTGGCCCGAGGCCCAGCAGCAGGGCGTGAACGTGAGCCTGGCCAGCGATGTGGGCGGCGGCACCAGCCTGTCCATGCTGCGCACCATGGGTGACGCCTACAAGATCCAGGCCCTGCAGGGCCACCGTCTCACCGCGTGGAAAGCGCTGCACACGGCCACGGCCGGGGCGGCCCAATCGCTCGGTCTGTCCGAAGAAATGGGTCGCATCGAGCCCGGTTTGCTGGCCGACCTGTGCATCTGGGACTTCGCGGCCGATGAGGTGGCCCGACACCGCGACAATCTGGCATCTTCCTTGCACGAGAGAATCTTTGCCTGGATGACCCTGGGTGACGACCGCAACCTG
>JBEGRT010000323.1:0-9463 GCA_041180305.1 Pseudomonadota bacterium | reverse complement strand
CAGCCCGGCGTGTACGGCCGGATCGAAATCGGGCAGCAGCAACCGCCCGTGATCTACCAGCAGCCTGTGGTGATCCAGCAGCCCGCCTATGGCGTGGTGCAACGCCCGATCTACCTGCGCGTGCCCCCGGGTCACCACAAGCACTGGGCCAAGTATTGCGGTCGCTGGCGCGCCTGCAACCAGCCGGTGTACTTCGTGCAGGAAGGCTGGCGCGGCGGTGACCGGGCCTACCAAGAGGGCTACCGCGAAGGCCGACGCGACGAGCGCCGTGACGACCGTCGCGATGACCGCCACGACGGTCACGGACATGGCCGCGGTCACGGCCACGGCCATGACCACTGACGACGCTCAACCCTGAGCCGGCCGGCGCCGCTTCTTGCGGTGCTGCTGGCCGCCAACCAGGCGGTCGAACAGGGGCACCGGCAGGGCCTTGAGCAGCCGGTACACCACCCCCATGGGCCACGGGATCACCACGAAACGGCGCCGGGCCTCGATGGCCCGCACCGCCTTGTCCGCGAATGCTTCGGGCTGCATCAGGAAAGGCATGGGGTAATCGTTCTCGGCCGTCAGGGGCGTGGCCACATAGCCCGGCGTGAGAGTGAGTACTTGCACACCTTTGCCTTGCAGCTCACCGCGCAGGGTTTCGCACATGGCCACCACCGCGGCCTTGCTGCCGCAATAACCGGCATGCCCGGGCAGACCGCGGGCCGCCGCCACACTGGCCACGCCCACCAGCACACCCCGGCCGCGCAGCACCATGGGCGTGATGAAAGGCTGGAAGGTGGCAGCCATGGCCAGCACGTTCGTTTCGTACAGGTCGCGCAGCACACTGAGGTCTTCGGCCAATGACAGGTCGACCCCGATGCTGATGCCGGCATTGGCCACCACCACATCGGGCAAGCCCTGGCGGTCGATGCAGGCCTGCGCGGCGGCCAGCACCTGGGCGGTGTCGCGCACATCGGCTTCGTAGACCTGGGCCTGCTCGGCGGTCCAGCCCTGGGCCTGCACCCAATCGCGCAGGGCCTGCCCGCGTCGGGCGACCAGGGCCACCCGCCAGCCGCGGCGCCGCCATTGCCCCGCCAGGGCCTGGCCGATACCGCTGGACGCGCCCGTGATGAAGACCAGCGGCGGCAAAGCCGTCACGGCGACACCCCGCCCTTGAACTGCCCGGTCACGCGGCCAGTCACCTCGGTGATGCCGGTGCGCGCTTCGTGGCGGAACCGGGCGCCATGCACGGTGCCCTGCGGGTTGCGCAGCACCACAGGCTGGTCGCTGGTGACCACACGCTCGCGGGTGTCGACATCGATGGCTTCGCTGTGGAAGGTGGAGGGCCCGCGGGCCGGCCCGGAGGCCGAAGCGGCCGAGGCCAGCAGTTCCACCTGGGCATCGCCGCGCAGCTGCACCAGGGCGTCATCGCCAAAGTATTCGCCGCGCTCGGCGGTGGCCTTGAGGTGCTGGCCCTTGGGGTCGAGTGCAAAGAACTCGGGCGACATCACGGTGAGCTGGTCGCGCTCGGGCACGTGGCTCATGGTCTGCCCGCGGAGCACGCTTTCGCGCACGCCCGCAGCGCTCAGGCGCTCGACCTCGGCGCCTCGCATCACGTAATCGGGCACGGTCGACGCCACGCGCTGCCTCGCCCCGTCACCCTCGCGGGGGGTGGATTGCACCAGCCACCACGTGTAGCCCGCCAGCGCACCCACCACAGCCAGCGGCAACACCCGACGCACCGCGCCAAGCGCCTGCTGGGCCAGCGCCACCGGGGTCAACGCCGGGCCCCCTCGGCGGTGGTGTCCAGCGTGGCCAGGTGGCCCTGCAGCAGGCGTTCGTACGCGCCATTGGCCAGCAGCAGCAGGTCGCAGGCCTCGCGGGCAGCACCTTGCCCGCCCTGGGCCTCGGTGGTGTGGTGGGCCACGGCACGCACTTCGGTGTGGGCATTGCGGGGCGCGAGGGCGCAGCCGGCACGCACCAGCAGGGGCAGATCGGGCCAGTCGTCGCCCATGGCGGCCACTTCGTGCCACTGCAGGCCCAGTTCGGCCAGCAGGGGTTCGGCCACGGCCAGCTTGTCGTGGGCGCCGAACACGGCGTGCTGCAGGCCCAGGTCTTTCAGGCGGCGGCGCACAGCCGGCGAATCACGGCCCGTGATCACGATGGGGGTGATGCCTCCCTGGGCCAGCAGCTTCAGGCCGTGGCCGTCGAGGGCGTTGAAGGCCTTGAGCGTTTCACCGGCTTCGCTGATGAAGAGGGTGGCATCGGTCAGCACGCCATCGACATCGAAGATGCAGGCGCGGATGCCCTGGGCGGCCTTCAGGCTGGCCTCGGGAAAGCGCAGGGTGGAGTTCAGGGTGCGGGCCATGGCTCAGATCACCTTCGCGCGCATCAGGTCGTTCGTATTGAGCGCACCGACCAGCACGCCCTGGGCATCGACCACCAGCACGGTGGTGATGCGGCGTGCTTCCATCAGGGCCACGGCCTCGGCAGCCAGCAGGTGGTCGCCAATGGTCGCGGGCGATGGGGTCATCACCGACTGGGCATCGAGCGTGCGAAGGTCGACCCCGGCTTCGATCTTGCGGCGCAGGTCACCGTCGGTGAAGATGCCCAGCACCCGGCGCTGCGCATCGACGATGGCGGCGGCGCCCAGGCCCTTGGCGCTCATTTCGCGCATCAGGTCGGTGAAGGCGGTGGCCGGGCCCACGGCGGGCACTGCATCGCCCGAACGCATCACGTCGCGCACATGGGTCAGCAGGCGGCGGCCCAGCGAGCCCCCCGGGTGCGAACGCGCGAAATCTTCCGGCGCGAAGCCGCGGGCCTCCAGCAGCACCACGGCCAGGGCATCGCCCAAGGCCAGCTGGGCGGTGGTGGAAGCGGTGGGTGCCAGGTTCAAGGGGCAGGCTTCCACGGCCACGGCGCTGTCGAGCACCACGTCGGCATGGCGGCCCAGGCTGGAATCGGCCTTGCCCGTGATGGCCACCAGGGGCACGCCCTGGCGCTTGAGCACGGGCAGCAGGCCGGTGAGTTCTTCACTTTCGCCCGAGTTCGACAGAGCCAGCACCACATCTTGTGGCGTGACCATGCCCAGGTCGCCATGGTGGGCCTCGGCCGGGTGCACGAACATGGCCGGGGTGCCGGTCGAGGCCAGGGTGGCCGCCAGCTTGCGGCCCACGTGGCCGCTCTTGCCCATGCCCATGACCACCACGCGGCCGGTGCAGGCCAGGATCACGTGCACGGCACGCGCGAAAGACTGCCCCGAGGGGCCGCTGAGCCGCTCGCGCATGTCCAGCAGGGCCTGGGCCTCGATCTGCAATGCCTGCCGCGCTTGCGACAGCAGGATGTCCGTGCCGGGCACGTCGAATGTCGCCATGAAGAAGGGTCCACCTTGTACGATCGGGGAATTCTAGGGACAACATGGCATCCACGCTCGATCTCACCCTCCTTTACCTGCTTGCCGCCGTCGTTGGCGTGGTCATTTGCCGCTTCCTGAAACTGCCGGCCATGCTGGGCTACCTGGGCGTGGGTGTGCTGATCGGGCCCAATGCCTTGGCCCTGGCCAAGGATTCGGCCGGCGTGAACCACCTGGCCGAGTTCGGGGTGGTGTTCCTGATGTTCGTGATCGGGCTGGAATTCAACCTGCCCAAGCTCAAGAGCATGAAGTCGCTGGTGTTCGGACTGGGCTCCAGCCAGGTGCTGCTGACCATGGTGGCCACCGTGGGTGGCTTTTTCGCCCTGGCGGCCGGCATGGACTGGCTGGGCTGGGACCACAACCACCCCAATGGCCTGCTGGGCTGGGGCCTGAGCTGGCAGAGCGCGCTGGCGCTGGGTGGCGCACTGGCCATGAGCTCGACCGCCATCGTGGTCAAGATGATGGCCGAGCGGCTGGAACTCGACAGCGAACACGGCCGCCGTGTCATGGGCATCCTGCTCTTCCAGGATCTGGCCGTGGTGCCCCTGCTGGTGCTGATCCCCACGCTGGGCCAGAGCGGCGCCGACCTGACCGAGGCCCTGTTGTGGGCCACGCTCAAGGCCACCGCGCTGCTGGCCGTGCTGCTGGCCGGTGGGCAGAAGGTCATGCACCTGTGGCTGACGCTGGTGGCCCGCCGCAAGAGCGAAGAGCTGTTCATGCTCAACCTGCTGCTGGTCACGCTGGGCCTGGCCTGGCTGACCGAGCACTTCGGCCTGTCGCTGGCCCTGGGCGCCTTCGTGGCCGGCATGCTGGTGGCCGAAACCGAATACAAGCACCAGGTGGAAACCGACATCCGCCCCTTCCATGACGTGCTGCTGGGTCTGTTCTTCATCACCATCGGCATGAAGCTCGACTGGCACAGCGTGGTCGACCACTGGAAGCTGGTGCTGGTGCTGACCACCCTGCCCGTGCTGTTCAAGCTGGCCCTGGTCACGGGCCTGGCCCGGGGTTTTGGCGCCACCACCGGCGTGGCCCTGCGCACCGGCCTGTACCTGGCGCAAGCCGGTGAATTCGGCTTCGTGCTGCTGAGCCTGGCCGTGGACAACCACCTGGTGGCCCACAAGGCGCACAGCCCGCTGCTGGCCTCCATGGTGATCTCGATGATGGTCACGCCGCTGATGATCCAGCAGAGCAACCGCATCGTGAACCGCCTGGTGGCCACCGACTGGCTCATGCAGTCGCTGGCCATGACCAAGATCGCCAGCAAGGCCATCAACACCGAGCAGCACGTGCTGATCTGCGGCTATGGGCGCTCGGGCCAGAACCTGGCCCGCCTGCTCGAAGTCGAAGGCATCCCCTACATGGCACTCGACCTGGACCCCGACCGGGTGCAGCAGGCCGCAGCCGCCGGGCAGAACGTGGTCTTTGGCGATGCCACCCGCCTGCAAAGCCTGCAGGCCGCCGGCCTGACCCGCGCTGCGGCTGTGGTCGTGACCTGGCCCCAGGTGGCCGCGGCCAGGAAGATCCTGGCCATCGTGCAGGGCCATGCGCCCAAGGTGCCCGTGGTGGTGCGCACCATCGACGAAGCCGGCCTGGACAGCCTGCAGGCGGCCGGCGCCACCGCGGTGGTGCCCGAGGCCATCGAGGGCTCACTGATGCTGGCCTCGCAGGCCCTGGTGCTGGTGGGCGTGCCCATGCGCCGGGTGATCCGCCTGGTGCAGGAGCAGCGGGTGGCCCGATACGGCCTGCTGCGCGGCTACTTCCACGGCGCCGACGACGACACGGTCGATGAGCTGGACCTGCAAAGGCTGCAATCCATCACGCTGACGCGGGATTCGGCCGCGGTGGGCCGGCTGGTGGGTGAAATTCAGGCGATGCTGTCAGACGTCGTGCTGGTCTCGCTCAAGCGCCACAGCGGGGCGGTCACGGTGCCAGCCGCCGATCAGCAACTGCAAGCCGGGGACACCCTGGTGCTGTCCGGTCGGCCCAACGATCTGGGCCGCGCCGAGCACCTGTTGCTCAACGGCTGAACGCAAAATCTCCCCGGCGCGCTACATTGCTCACAGCAACAACAGAACCAGTGGACTGAGGAGCGCGCAGGCATGAACCTCCGACGCAGACTGTGGCTTGCCGCCACCTTGTGGACAGCAGCCGTGGTGGTGGGCACCGGCGTGGCCTTCCATGTTGACCAGCAGCATGCGCGCCTGCAGGCGCTCGAGGTCGGTGGACACCGCCTGGACAGCCTGCGTGACAGCCTGAACGTCACCTTCCAGCAGCTCTCGGCCCTGCCCCGGGCCCTGGGCCGCGAGGAAAGCATCCGCAACTTCCTGCGCACGGTGCCCGTGCCCGATTCCGCCTCGATCACCGAGGCTGACCGCCCGCGCATGCGCGACATGCTCATGACCCGAGCCGACGTGCTGATGATGAGCCGTCAGCTCAAGGCCACCTGCCGGGACTTCAACCTCACCGAGGTGCTCATGCTCGATGCGTTCGGCACCGGCGTGGCCGACAGCAACTTCGAGCTCGACATCAACCCCATCGGCGGCAACTACAAGACCCGCACCTATTTCACCGATGCGCTCGACCACGGCGTGGGCGTGCAGTTCGCCGTGGGCCGGATCTCGCGCATCCCTGGCTTCTATTTCGCAGGCCGCATCGACGACAACGGCAAGACCGTGGGCGTGCTGGTCATCAAGCAGGAACCCACGGCCATGGCCCGCCTGTTCGACGACGAAAAGCGCCCCATCTTCGTGACCGACGCCAGCGGCGTGGTCATCATGGGCAACCGGCCGCAATGGATCCTGCACCACGCGCCCATGCGCGGGCAGATGGCCCTGAGCGAGGCCGCCCAGGTCAAGAACTACCACGCCAAGGTGGCCACCCTGCCCTGGCACCTCGACCTGATGAAGGTCGAAGACCGCGATGTGACCATCGTGACCATCGACCAGGTGGCCTACATGGCCCAGCCCACCGCGCTGCTCAACGACACCCACCTGGCCTGGGTGCTGACCCCCCTGGGCTCGGAAAATGCCCTGCTCATGCGCTGGGCCAGCATCGGGGGCCTGGCCCTCGTGCTGGGCTACTGGGTGCTGGCCATGATGGCCCAGCGGCAACGCCGCATGGACACCTTGCAGCACGCCCGCCAGGACCTGCACGACATGGCCCAGGCCCTGCCGCTGTCGGTCTTTCGTTTCCACCTGGATGCCGATGGCAAAGGCCGGTTCTCCTTCATCAGCCAGACCGCGTCGGCCCTGCTGGGCGAATCCCTGCAGGCCATCGAAGCCGACCCCGCCCGCATCTGGGCGCGCTGCGGTGGCGCTGACGGCAAGCCGCCGGTCGAGCCCACCGAAAGCGCGCTGGAAGCCGGCGGCAAACCTCGCTGGCTGCGCACCCTGAGCCAGCCCATCCAGCACCGCGACGGCAGCATCACCTACAACGGCTGCTGGCTGGACATCACCGAGCAGAAAGAGCAGATCACCCGCTCGATGGCCGTGTTCAGCAGCGCGCCCAATGCCTACCTGTTCTTCGACCGCGACCTGGGCGTGCTGCGGGCCAATCCGGCCGCCATCCGCATGTTCAACGCGGGCAGCGAAAAAGCCCTGCAAGGCCTCAAGCCCTGGCTGCCCCCCATGTCGGCGCCCACCCAGAGCCAGGACCGCTCGGCCCAGGAGCTGGCCGAACATCTGCTCGACGAGGTGACGCACACGGGTCAGCCCATCACCTTCGAATGGCAACACAGCACCCTCGATGGCCGGGTGTTCGCCTCAGAGGCCGTGCTGATCCCCTTCATGAACGATGGGGTGCAACAGTACTGCGTGGTGATCCAGGACATCTCCACCCGCAAGCAGACCGAAGGTTTCATGCAGGCCGCCCAGCAAGCCGCCGAAGCCGCCACCCAGGCCAAGAGCCGCTTCCTGGCCAACATGAGCCACGAGATCCGCACGCCCATGAACGCCATCCTGGGCATGACGCACCTGGCCCTGATGGACGAGATGCCCGAGCGGGCCCGCAACTACGTGGACAAGGCCCACCGCGCCGCCGGCAACCTGCTGCAGATCCTCAACGACATCCTCGATGTCTCGAAGATCGAATCGGGCAAGCTGTCGCTGGAGGCCACCGAGTTCCAGCTGGAAAGCGTGATCAGCCAGATGGCCGAGGTGCTGGGCGTGCGGGCCGAAGAAAAGCGGCTGGAGCTGCTGTTCACGGCCGAGCCCGACATCCCCACGGCCCTGGTGGGCGACCCCATGCGCCTGGGCCAGGTGCTGATCAACCTGGGCACCAACGCCATCAAGTTCACGGCCAAGGGCGAGGTCATCATCGGCTGCGAGGTCAAGTCGCAGAGCAGTGAACACGCCACACTGCACTTCTGGGTGCGCGACACCGGCATCGGCATGAACGCCGACCAGGTGGCACGGCTGTTCGAGCCCTTCACCCAGGGCGACAGCTCCACCACCCGCCAGTACGGCGGCACGGGCCTGGGCCTGGCCATCTGCCGGCAACTGGTGCAGCTGATGGGCGGGCAGATCTGGGCCGAAAGCCGCGAAGGCCATGGCACCACCCTGCACTTCACCGCCACCTTCGGCGTGCAACACAACGGCCAGGCACGCCGCGCCCTGCTGGCCCAGGAACTGCGCCACAAGCGCCTGCTGCTGGTCGACGACAACCCCTCGGCCCGCGAAGTGCTGGGCGACATGGCCCGCCGACTGGGCCTGGACGTGGAAGTGGCCGACAGCGGCAGCCAGGCCCTGCGGCGCATGGAGCAGGCGGCCTTCGACGGGCGCCCGCACCACCTCTTGCTGACCGACTGGCAGATGCCCGGCATGGACGGCATCGAGTTCGCACGCCGCGCCCTGGCCCTGCCGCCCGAAGAGCGCCCCTGCGTGCTGCTGGTGACCGCCTATGCGCGTGACGAAGCCCTCAAGGCGGCCGAAGGCGTGCCGCTGGCCGGCGTGCTGAACAAGCCCGTCACCCCCTCGACCCTGCTGGATACCATCGGCCGCGCCCTGGGCCAGGACACCCCCGCCCTGGGCGTGGTGCGCCAGAGCGCGCAGGTGCTGGAACAGGCCCAGCGCCACCTGGCCGGCGCCCGCGTGCTGCTGGTGGAAGACCAGCCCATGAACATGGAGTTGGCCTGCGACCTGCTGCAGCGCGCTGGCCTGCAGGTGGTCACGGCCCACCATGGCGAAGAAGCCCTGACCATCCTGGCGCGTGACCGCGATTTCGACGGTGTGCTGATGGACTGCCAGATGCCCGTGATGGACGGCTACGAAACCGCGCGACGCATTCGGGCCGACGACCGCCTCAAGCACCTGCCCATCGTGGCCATGACGGCCAGTGCCATGGCCAGCGACCGCGACCGCGTGCTCGAGTCGGGCATGAACGACCACATCACCAAGCCGCTGGACCTGCCGCAGATGTTCACCATCATGGCCCGGTGGATCACGCCGCGCAGCCCGGCGCTGCCCTTGCCCGCCAGCCCGGTGCCGCCCGCCCCGCTGGGCCACGCGCCCACCCTGAACACCGCCGATGGCCTGAACCGCTGCATGGGCAACCTCGACCTGTACCGACGCCTGCTCAAGGGCTTTGCGAAGACCCAGGCCGGCATGCAGGACCAGCTGGACCAGGCCCTGGCCGGCGCGCAGTGGGAAGCCCTGCAGGGCCACGCCCATGCGCTCAAGGGCCTGGCCGGGAACATCGGTGCCGAAGCCCTGGCCGCTGCCGCCGAAGCCCTGGAAACCGAACTGCGGCTGCCCCTGATCGATGGCGCCAGCGAACAGATCGCCCAGCGGGTGGCCCAGCTGTCTGAACAGCTGCGCCTGACCCTGAATGACGTGCAGCAGCTGGTGCAAGGCCACAATGCCACGGCCCTGACCGAGCCGCCCCCGGACACCGACGCCCTGCGCCCACACCTGGCCGAACTGCGCCGCCTGATGCAGCAACACGAGGCCCAGGCCCGCAGCGTGATGGATGCGCTGCGGCACGACCTGCCCGGCGTGGCCCACTGGCCCGAATCGGCCGATGTGGCGCACGCGCTGCAGCAGTACGACTTCGACGACGCCCTGCGGG
>JBEGRT010000322.1:0-5219 GCA_041180305.1 Pseudomonadota bacterium | reverse complement strand
TATTTCGAGCCCATCCGTGGTGAGATCATCGAGCGTGTGATGGACCACAGCCACGGCATGGTGCGTGTCGAGGTGCGTTGCCAGGACTGTGGCGCCCACCTGGGCCATGTGTTCGACGATGGCCCCGCACCCACAGGCGAGCGCTTTTGCATCAACTCGGCCGCGATAGACTTCAAGCCGCGTTGAACGAATGCTCAGCGTGCGCCTTGCAGGGCGCCACACCCACCCGATCGAATCCCCATGAAGCTGCTGCTCGATTTCCTGCCCATCGTGGCGTTCTTTGCCACCTACAAGTGGGGCGATGCCCACAAGGATGCGGTGGCGCAGTGGCTCACCCAGCATTTGGGTTTCATGGTCAATGGCGGAGTGGTCGGGCCCACAGAGGCCGCGGTCATGCTGGCCACCCTGGTGGTCGTGGTGCTGTCGCTGTTGCAGATTGTTGTCATGAAGGCTTTGCGCAAGCCCATCGACAAGATGCTCTGGATCAGCCTGATCGTTGTCGTCACGCTGGGGGCCATGACGCTGTATTTCCACAGCGAAACCTTCATCAAGTGGAAGCCCACCGTGCTGTACTGGGTGATGGGCGGTGGCCTGTGGATCAGTGACATCCTGCTGGGCAAGTTCGTGCTGCGTGCGGCCATGCAGGCGTCTGACCTGACCTCTGTGCCCGAGGCCGTGTGGCGCCGCCTGAGCTGGGCCTGGATCGCCTTCTTCGCCGGCATGGGCGTGCTGAACCTGTACGTGGCCTATCACTATTCCACGGACACCTGGGTCAACTTCAAGATGTGGGGCAGCATGGGCCTGATGCTGGTGTTCGTGGTCGGCCAAGGGTTCTACCTGAGTCGCCACATGCCGGTGTCTGAAGGTGACAAGGAGCGCGCATGAGCGACATCCATCCCCGATGCGTCACGGCCGACCAGGTGCGTGAAACCCTGGTCCAGGCACTTTCGCCAGTGTTCATCGAGGTTTCTGACGACAGCCACCTGCATGCCGGGCATGCCGGCGCCAAGGAAGGCCGCCATTTTTCCGTGCGAATTCGTGCGGCTTGCTTCCAGGGCATACGCCCCGTTCAGCGGCATCGGCTTGTGTATGATGCCCTGCGCGACCTGATTCCGCGTGGCATCCATGCGCTGGCCATTCAGGCCGAGGAACTTTGAGGTCGCTTCCAGCACCAACACGGGCACCCCGGGTGCTCAACCAATCACTCACACTGTCGTTCCCATGAAGATCCAACGCATTGCTCAGGCGGCCCTGCTGGCTGCCGCCGTCGCAGCTTCTGCCACCGCCATGGCCCAGAACATCGCCGTGGTCAACGGCAAGGGTGTGCCGGTGGCTCGTTACGAAGCCATGAAGGCCCAGGTCGCCAAGCAAGGTCAGCAGATCACCCCGGAGATCGAGGGCAAGATCAAGGAGCAGCTGGTGAAGATGGAAATCTTCGCCCAGGAAGCTGAACGCCGCGGCGTGGCGCAGAGCAAGGAATACCGCGAGCAGATGGAATTCGTGCGCCAGAACGTGCTGATCCAGCTGATGTTCGCCGACTTCGAAAAGAAAAATGGCGCCAGCGAAGCCGACGCCAAGGCCGAATACGAGAAGTTCAAGGCCGCCAATGGCGAGAGCGAATTCCGTGCTCGCCACATCCTGGTCGAGAAGGAAGAAGAAGCCAAGGCCCTGATCGCCCAGCTCAAGGCCGGTGCCAAGTTCGAAGACCTGGCCAAGAAGGCCTCGAAGGATCCTGGCTCGGCCGAAAATGGTGGTGACCTGGATTGGGCCACCCCTGGCAACTACGTGCCCGAGTTCTCGGAAGCCATGACCAAGCTGAAGAAGGGCGAGTTCACCGAAACGCCCGTGAAGTCGCAGTTCGGCTTCCACATCATCAAGCTGGAAGACATGCGTGCTGCCCAGTTCCCGGCCTTCGACGAAGTGAAGGGCCAGCTGATGCAGCGTGGCGCGCAAGAACGCGCAGCCAAGTTCCGCGACGACCTGATCAAGAACGCCAAGACCGACTTCAAGTTCTCTGCTCGCTGATTCCGACGGCGGGGCCCAGGCTCCTCCTGCCGGGTTCTGCCGCGCAGCAAAAAGGCCCCATCAGGGGCCTTTTTTTCTGAGGGCGGTGAGATGGTGTCACACGCGCTTGAACACCAGGTCCCAGACACCATGCCCAAGTCGCAAGCCGCGGTTCTCGAACTTGGTCAGCGGACGGTAGGCGGGCTTTTCAGCGTAGCCCTCGGCGGTATTTTTCAGGTCTGCATTGGCGCCGAGCACTTCCAGCATCTGCTGGGCGTAAGGCTCCCAGTCGGTGGCGCAATGGATGTAGCCACCCGGGCGCAGGCGGCTCACCAACTGTTCCACGAACGGCGCCTGGATCAGGCGGCGCTTGTGGTGGCGCTTCTTGTGCCACGGGTCGGGGAAGTAGATGTGCACACCGTCCAGGCCGCCTTCGGGGATCATGTTTTGCAGCACCTCGACCGCGTCGTGCTGAAGGATCCGAATGTTGGTGATGCCATGCTCGCCGATCTTCTTGAGCAGGGCCCCCACGCCGGGTTCGTGCACTTCGCAGGCCAGGAAGTCGGTGTCAGCCAGCGTCTGGGCGATCTGTGCCGTGGCGTCGCCCATCCCGAAGCCGATTTCCAGAACGACCGGGGCCTGGCGGCCGAACGTGGTCTGGGCGTTGAGCGGCTCGGCGCGGTAGGGCACGATGAACTGTGGCCCCAGGTCGCGCAGGGCGCGTTCCTGGCCTTCAGTGGTTCGCCCCGCGCGCATCACGAAGCTCTTGATGGTGCGGTGGTGAGGGTGTTCGGCGGGCGTGCCGTCCGGGAGGGTGTCGTCCGTCATGGCGTCGGTCGTGTGGTGAAACTCATCGCAAGGCGCGCATTGTCGCCGGTTCCGCTGCAGCGTGCCCCCAGGGGCTAGAAATTGCTCGGCTCATGGAAAACCAGTCCCCATGAATGTGGGGGGTAACTGTCAATGTGAGACGGAACTCGTTTGATCTCAGGGCAAACGACAAGTCCGAAACCGCGACTTTTGGCACGTGTGTCGGCATCATGACGCCCGGAGAGAAGTTTTTTCCAACGAACCTGTGGAGTAGACAACGTGACCAAGACTTTCCTTCGCGCCTCCGTCGGCAGCATCGCGCTGGCCGGCATGATGGTGGCCGGAAGTGCTCAGGCGCTGACCCTGAACACCGCCGGCGTCAAAGCCAATGCTCTGCTGACGCTGAACTCGGCTGCTGCCAGCACGCTGGCCAGCAACGGCATCACCATGAAGGCTCTGGGCAACGCCACCTCGGCCGGCACCAACGCCTTCAACCTGCCGATTACCACCGCCGATCTGTCGGTGGGCCTGTTCAAGATCACCCCGCAAGGCGGTGACGCGATCGGCTCGGCACTGCAGCTGGTCAAGGGCAGCCGCAGCGCCACAATGGCCAACTTCGATGTGGCGTACGGCACCGGCACCGGTACCGGCACCATTTCGGGTGACGTCATTGTCAACGGCAAAACCCAGAGCATGGCCCTGTTCACGTTCAAGGAACAGACCCCTGTGACGGTGAAGCTGTCCGGCCTGACCCTGACCCTGAACCAGAGCCTGAGCAACCTGAAGCTGACGTCTGGCGCCGCTTCGACCTTTGCTTCGGCCCTGAACCTGAGCTCGGCAGCTGCCTCGACCCTGGCTTCGACCGACTACGGCACGCTGAAGATGGACATCACGTCCACCAAGCGCACGCCCGTGTCGACCAAGGCCTTCACTGCCGCCAACCTGGTGCCCGAGCCCTCGACCTACGCCCTGATGGGTCTGGGTCTGGCCGGTGTGGCTTTCGTGGCCCGCCGCAAGCAGCAAGCCGACAAGGCCGCTGCCTGATCGACGCCTGAAAGCGACGAACTGACGGGCCTTCGGGCCCGTCAGTGTTTTTGCGGCCTACAATCACGGCCACGCGGGTGTAGTTCAATGGTAGAACGCCAGCTTCCCAAGCTTGATACGTGGGTTCGATTCCCATCACCCGCTCCACAATGCAAGGCCAACCAACCGGTTGGCCTTTTTCATGTCTGAACCATGTGGCTTCGCTGGTCTCGCCTGATGGCATGTGTGGTGCAAGGACTGCTCCTCTTGTGGGGGGGCGGCCTTGCGCAGGCGCAGCCGGTGCTCGATGCTTTCACGCGTCTGGGTATCCCAGCCGAGCATGTGGCCTGGGTCGTCTGGCCTGTGGATGCAGCGGAACCGATCTGGCAGCACAACGCGCATCAAGGCATGCCCATGGCCTCGGTGGCCAAGCTGGTGACCACCGTGACCGCGCTGGATACCCTGGGGCCCCGTCATCGGTGGCGGACCCGTGTGTATGCGCAGGGCGCTCTCTACGATGGATCACTGCACGGTGACCTGGTGCTGGTGGGTGGGGGCGACCCGCGCCTGACCAGTGAAGAGCTGCAGACATGGTTCACGCGCCTGCAGGCCGCCGGCCTGAAGCGCATTCAAGGCCACATCGTGCTCCAGCGCGGTCAGTTCCAGCTCAGCGAAGCCGACCATGATGGCACCCCGCTGCCATCGCCAGATCGGCCCCACCACCAATGGCCTGCTGCATTGATCGTTGATGAGGGCTTGCTGCAGATGGAGGCGCAGGTTCAGGGCGAGCGCCTTCAGTGGCGCATGGCCCCTGCACTGGATGGCGTGGTGGTTCAGGACCTGACACAACGGCGGTCTGGGCGTTGCGCCACCTTGCGCCAGCCGCTGAGCATGCGGCTGGAGGAGGTGGACCGACCCATTCGCGTGGTGGTCGAGGGTGACTGGGCGCCGGGTTGCCCGCTGCCCCGCCTCAGCCTGTCGACCCCGCCAGGCAGTCGTTTCACCGCCCTGGCGGTTGCGGCTGCGTGGAAGGCGGCAGGTGGATCGCTCGATGGCCTGGTGGTGCAGCCCACGCGCAGTTGGCAGGCGCCGGTGTTCGGCCCGGGTGCGCGGCCGCTGGACGAGTGGGCATCGCCACCGCTGCACCACTGGCTGCGCGACATGAACAAGTGGAGCAACAACCTGATGGCCCGTCACCTGATGCTGTCATGGAGCCCGGGCTTTCCCCGGCAGCCAGCCACGCTCACGGGAGCGCGCGAAAGGTTCCGGTCTTGGGCGCGTCAGCGTGGCTTTGCCGGGGGCGATCTGTCGCTGGACAATGGCTCGGGCCTGTCCCGCGCCGAGCGTGCACGGCCTGTGGTGCTGGCTCGGCTGTTGCGGCAGGT
>JBEGRT010000321.1:0-2747 GCA_041180305.1 Pseudomonadota bacterium | reverse complement strand
GAACTTGATGAGATCTTCCGGCTCGACTTCCTTGAAGATGTCGGTGCCATGCGGACGCGTGCTCACGTCGCGCACTTCCGACGTGAAGCCGATGCCGCCCTTCTGCGTACGGTTCAACACGATCTTTTCGAGACCGGCGAACGCGCCACCGCAGATGAAGAGGATGTTGGAGGTGTCGACCTTGATGTACTCCTGGTGCGGATGCTTGCGCCCGCCCTTGGGGGGGATGTTGGCGACCGTCCCCTCCAGGATCTTGAGCAGGGCTTGTTGAACGCCCTCACCGCTGACGTCACGGGTGATGGAGGCCGACTCGGACTTGCGGCTGATCTTGTCGATCTCGTCGATGTAGACGATGCCGCGCTCGGTCGGTTCGACCTCGTAGTTCGAGTTCTGCAGCAGGCGCAGGATGATGTTCTCGACGTCCTCGCCCACGTAGCCGGCCTCGGTCAGCGTGGTGGCGTCCACGATGGCGAAGGGCACGTTCAGCAGGCGGGCCAGGGTCTGGGCCAGCAAGGTCTTGCCCGAACCGGTGGGCCCGATCAGCAGGATGTTGCTCTTGGCCAGTTCCACGTCGGGCTTCTTGCCATCCGGCCCCATGTGCTTGAGGCGCTTGTAGTGGTTGTACACGGCCACCGACAGCGTGCGCTTGGCCGGGTCCTGGCCGATCACGTACTGGTCCAGGCTGGTCTTGATCTCGGCCGGGGTGGGCAGGTCGGAGCGCGCGGGCTTGGTGCCGCTGGCCTCGGCCTCGGCAGCCACCTCGTCACGGATGATGTCGTTGCACAGCTCGATGCACTCGTCGCAGATGAAGACCGACGGGCCCGCAATGAGCTTCTTGACCTCGTGCTGGCTCTTTCCGCAGAACGAGCAGTAGAGGATCTTTTCGCTGGAGGAGCCTTTTTTCTCGGGCATGGTGTTCGGCCTGGGCAGGCGGAGCTGGATTCAATTTGATGATACGTCAAAGCGCTGGCGGGGCAGATGCCGAGCATCCGGGCCCCGAAAGGGGCTTTTTACCCCTTCAAAACGGCCGTCAGGCGCGTTTTTCCAGCACCTGATCGATCAGACCGTAGGTGGCGGCTTCGGCCGCCGACATGTAGTAATCGCGCTCGGTGTCCTGCTGGATCTTCTCAAGCGGCTGGCCCGAACGCTCGGCCAGGATCTTGTTGAGCTGCTCACGGGTCTTCAGGATCTCGCGGGCATGGATCTCGATGTCGGTGGCCTGACCCTGGGTGCCGCCCAGCGGCTGGTGGATCATGATCTTGCTGTTGGGCAGCGCGAAACGCTTGCCCTTTTCGCCGGCGGCCAGCAGGAAGGCGCCCATCGAGGCGGCCATGCCCATGCACAGGGTGGACACATGCGGCTTGATGAACTGCATGGTGTCGTAGATGGCCATGCCGGCGCTGACCGAGCCACCCGGGCTGTTGATGTACAGCGAGATGTCCTTGTCGGGGTTCTCGCTTTCCAGGAACAGCAGCTGGGCCACCACCAGGTTGGCCATCTGGTCGTTCACGGGGCCCACCAGGAAGACCACGCGCTCGCGCAGCAGGCGGCTGTAGATGTCGTAGGCACGCTCGCCGCGGCCCGACTGTTCGATGACCATCGGGACCATGCCCAGGTTCTGAATGTCCAGTGCGCTCATGGGGTTCCTTGGGAAGAAATTCGTGGAAGTTGCCGTCTCGGGTGTCGAAGGGCGGTCGGCAGCAGGTGGGGCGAAAGGCCAGGAAATCAATGTGTCGATTTCATTATCACCCTCTGAACGGGCCCGCCAATGCGCGGAAAAAGACGCCGAGTGCGGCTGTCGTCTTTATGCCGCGTGCGATCAGCGCCACAGCGCTGCCAGGGCAAAAAAAAGCACCCGCCGCAGCGGGTGCCCTGGGAGGGGTTCAGCGTGCGCTTCAGGCAGCGGCTTGCTGGCCCATCAATTCTTCGAAGGACAGCGCCTTGTCGGTCACCTTGGCCTTGTTCAGGATGAAGTCGGTCACGTTCTGCTCGATCACGACGGCTTCCACTTCGGCCATGCGCTGACGGTCGCTCATGTACCAGGCGATGACTTGCTGGGGTTGCTCGTACGACTGGGCCAGCTCTTCGATGTGGGCTTGCAGCTGCTCGGGCTTGGCGTCCAGGCCATTGACCTTGACCAGTTCGGCCACGATCAGGCCCAGGCGCACGCGGCGCTCGGCTTGAGGCGCGAACATTTCGGCAGGGATCGGGGCCTTGTCGGCGTCCTTGATGCCACGGGCCTTCAGGTCGGCACGGGCGCCTTCGACCAGACGGTCGGATTCGGCAGCCACCAGCGACTTGGGCACGTCGAATTCGGCGGCCTTCAGCACGGCGTCCAGAGCGGCACCCTTGTTGCGGGCGGCCACGCGGAACTTGACTTCACGGGCCAGGTTCTTCTGGATGTCGGCGCGCAGCGATTCCACCGAACCGTCGGCCAGACCCAGGGTCTTGATGAACTCGTCGTTCACTTCGGGCAGGTTCTGGGCTTCGATCTTCTTGACGGTGACCAGGAAGTCGGCTTCCTTGCCGGCCACATCCTTGCCGTGGTAGTCCTCAGGGAAGGCCAGCGGGAAGGTCTTGGATTCGCCAGCCTTCATGCCGCGCACGGCCTTTTCGAACGCTTCGAGCATCTGGCCTTCGCCGACCAGGAACTGGAAGCCTTCGGCCTTGCCGCCTTCGAAGGGCACGCCGTCGATCTTGCCTTCGAAGTCCATGGTCACGCGGTCGCCATCGGCAGCGCCTTCGGC
>JBEGRT010000320.1:0-3423 GCA_041180305.1 Pseudomonadota bacterium | reverse complement strand
CGGGTGGGCAAGTACGCGCTGGCCTGGGTCAAGCGCTTCCTGGACGAAGACACCCGCTACACCCCGTTCGTGAGCACCCGCTCGGCCGACCTCTCGAACTTCGCCACCAAGGGTTCGTTCTGACCCCTGTGGGGGGAAGTGGTGCCCGGCCAACGCCCGGGGGCTGCCAGGCCCCTCGGCCTGCATGACAATCTCATGCCAGAACGGCACCCACTTCCCCCATGAGCCTGGCCACCCGATGCACCCACTGCGGCACGATCTTCAAGGTCGTGCAAGACCAATTGAAGGTCTCGGAAGGCTGGGTGCGCTGCGGCCGCTGCCACGAGGTGTTCAACGCCCTCGAGGGCCTGTTCGACCTGGAGCGCGAAGCGCCACCGGTGCGCCCGCCCCAGGCCCCTGCCGAACCACCGGCGCCTGCAGCCGCACCGCCTGCGCCCGTGGCTCCTGCTGTGCCACCCGCCCCACCGGTGCCACCGAACTGGCCCTCGACCTGGCCGCAGCCCCAGCCTGAGCCCCCCCAAGCCGTGGCGCCTTCGCGGCCCGAACCCGTGTGGTCGGAACCCCCTGCCAGCGAAGCACCGGCACCGGGCCTCACCCAGTTCGATCTGGACCTGCCGGGCAGTTCCGCACAGCCCACGGCGGCTGCACCTGACACGCCCATCACCTCGGAATACCCGGAAACCACGGAAGCCGACGCGCTGGAATCGCGCTACCTGCTGCCGCGCGAAGATGCAGCACCCGCCCGCAAACGCCGGCGCCGCGGTGGCCCCGATTTCGCCGATGCCGAATTCGCCGAGCACCTGGTGGACCCGACCGACTGGGACGACAGCGAGCCGTTCAGCGGTTTCGAGCCTTCGGCGCCAGCTGCTCCGGCATCTGAACCTGCGGCGGCTTCTGCCCATGCGCGCATCAACGTGCCGGCGGTTGAACCGCCCGACAGCCCCGCGCAGGTCAACCCCGTGGCGACGCTCCCTCCGGCAGCCCCCATGGCGCCCGCGCAGCCCACCGAAGCACCGCCCGCACGGGCTTCCGCCCCGGTGCCGCTGGACGACGGCTTCGAGCCGGAAAGCGCCTTGCCCCCGCCCAGCCAGCGCAAGGGTCGCCCCGGCACCCGTGGCCGGGCCCCTCAAAGCGATGCGCCCGAATTCATCCGTGCCGCCGAACGCAAGGCCCTCTGGAACCACCCCACGGTGGTGGGCCTGATGGCCGGGCTCAGCGTCATGCTGGGCCTCACCTTGGCCTTGCAGGCGGCGCACCACTGGCGCGACACCCTGGCTGCCCGGCAACCAGCCTTGCAACCGGCCCTGCAGGCCATGTGCTCGGTGCTGCGTTGCGAGATCCAGCCGCCCATGCAGCTCGACGACCTGCAGGTCGACAGCGTGCAGCTGGTGCGCACGGCCTCCGAAGGCCCCGACACCTACCGCCTCACCGCCATCGTGCACAACAAGGCCGACATCCCGCTGCGCTGGCCCCAGCTCGACCTCACCCTGACCGACCCGAACGGAGCCGTGCTGGTGCGCCGCATGTTCGCCGTGGCCGATGCGCGCGTGGTGCCGCTCGACGCCACCGCCAGCCCTCGAGGCGAACGCCAGCAAGACCAGCCCGTGCCGGCCGCAGTACCCCCAGGTGCACAGACAACCGTGCAATGGCAAATCAAGGCGCCCAACCTGCGCCTGGCCGGCTACACGGCCGAACTGTTTTACCCTTGAGCCCGCGCGCACCCGCAGCCTGTTCCCACAGGCCGGGCGCGCCAGGGCCTTCCCCCTTTCTGCCCCTTCTGCATCTTCAGCCCACTGGAGCCCCCATGGCCATCCTCATCTGCGGTTCGCTCGCCTTTGACACCATCACCCGATTCGAAGGCCGATTTGCCCAGCAGATCCTGCCCGAGCAGGTGCACATCCTGAACGTGTCCTTCCTGGTGCCCACGCTCAAGCGCGAGTACGGCGGCTGCGCCGGCAACATCGCCTACAGCCTGCAGCAGCTGGGTGGCACCCCGCTGGTCATGGCCACCGTGGGCGCCGACGGCCTGCCCTACGTGGAACGCATGAAGAACTGGGGCGTGCCGCTGGACCTGGTCAAGCAGATCGATGACAGCTACACGGCCCAGGCCATCATCATCACCGACAGCGACAACAACCAGATCACGGCCTTCCACCCGGGCGCCATGGGCCAGGCCCATGTGCAGGCCGTGCCCGCCCGCGGCGACATCGAACTGGCCATCGTGGCCCCCGATGGCCGCGACGCCATGATCCAGCACGCCGAGCAGCTCAAGGCCGCCGGCATCCCCTTCGTGTTCGACCCGGGCCAGGGCCTGCCCATGTTCAATGGCGAAGAACTGCTGCGCTTTGTGGACCAGGCCACCTGGGTGGCCGTGAACGACTACGAAGGCAAGATGCTGGCCGACCGCACCGGACTGAGCCTGGCCGAAATCTCGCAGCGCGCCAACGTGAAGGGCCTGATCGAGACCCTGGGCGCCGAAGGCTGCCGCGTGTGGACCAACGGCCAGGCCGAGCACGTGCAGGGCCTGAAGGCCGCGGCCGTGGTCGACCCCACCGGCTGTGGCGACGCCTTCCGCGGCGGCCTGCTGTTCGGCCTGTCGCAAGGCTGGCCCCTGGCCCGCTGCGTGGCCCTGGGCAACCAGATGGGCTGCGCCAAGATCGAACAGGCCGGCCCGCAAAACTACCAGGTCGACCGCGCGGCCGTGCTGGCCCGGGTGTGATGCGCACGATGCCCGGTTCGCGCAGGGCCCGCGTGGCGGCGGCGTCCATGCTGTCGCCCATGCTGTCGCTCGCGCTGTGCCTGTCGGTGGCCAGCCCCCAGGCACAGGCGGCCTCGCTCACCCTGATGAGCTGGAACCTGAACTGGCTGATCACGCCCGAGACCGACCGCGAACTGCGCCCGGTGTGCAAAGGCCAGCAACCGGGCAGCAACACACGCGCCCTGCCCTGCACGCCCGGTCGCACGCCGCCGCCTCAACGCACCGGGGCCGACTTCGAAGCCCTGGCCCGCGTGGCCCAGGCCCTGCGCAGCGTGCACCATGCCGACGTGGTGGCCCTGCAGGAGGTCGATGGCCCGGCCGCGGCCCGCATGGCCTTCAAGGACGGCTGGGTGGCCGATTGCTTCATCCAGCGCGCGCACCCGCAGAAAGTGGGCTTCGCCGTCCGCCAGGGCGTGCCTTATCGCTGCAATGGCGACTACACCGCGCTCGACCACGACGGCCACAGCCGTGCCGGGGCCGACATCACCCTGTGGCCCGACAGCCCCAAGGCCGTGCGCCTGCTGTCGGTGCACCTGAAAAGCGGTTGTTTCAGCGGCAAGCTCGACCGCAACTTCTCGCCCTGCAGCGGCCTGCGCGAGCAGGTGCCCATCGTCGAGCGCTGGATCGATGCCCGGGTGCGCGAAGGCATGCCCTTTGCCGTGCTG
>JBEGRT010000319.1:0-2511 GCA_041180305.1 Pseudomonadota bacterium | reverse complement strand
CGCCCAATGATGTGGTGGACACCACATCGTTTCTCGCGCTGCTGGGTGGGGTGCGCCAGCGCGACGCTGTGGGCTTTCTTGCGCGCTCGGTAGCCCGGCAAATGGCCGACGATGGGCTGCTGGCTCTGCTACCCCTGGACGTGCCCATGGATTTGCCGCCCGTGGGTTTGATCACCCTGCGTGGCCGGGCGCTGGGCGCGGCCACTGTGCGCCTCATGGCCTGTGTGCGGGCGGTCGCGCAGGAGCGATGAGCTGTGTCGTGCGCCGCCCGGACACGCGTGATGAGCAGGCCCTAATCGGGGTACAGGCCCCGCACCCGGGCCTGTAGCCGGGCCAGGCCCAGGAGCGCATCGGTGCAGGGCGTGGCCACGCCGGTGAGCTGGCCCAGCTCGCGCACGGCGCTCACCAGCGCGTCGAGCTCCACAGGCTTGGCGGCATCGACATCTTGCAGCATGGAGGTGCGAAACGCGCCGAGTTTGCGGGTGACAGCATGGCGGTCTTCGGGTTGCTGGGCGATGGGAATGCCCAGGGGCTCGCCAATGGCTTTGGCCTCCAGCATCACGGCGCTGATGAAGCCGCGCACCAGCTCGTCGTCGAGTATGCGATCGGTGGTGGCGCCAGTGAGGGCGCTCACGGGGTTGACGGTCATGTTGCCCCACAGCTTGTACCAGATGTCTTTCTGGATCTGGGCGGACTCGGTAGCCGCCAGCCCGGCGCGCGCTAGCAGGGCCACCAGTGCCTGCAGCCGGGCAGAGGTGCCGCCGGCCGGTTCGCCCACGATGAGCCCGTTGCCAAAGTGGTGATGGATGACGCCGGGTGCATCGACGGAACAGCTGGCATGCACCACCCCGCCCAGCACATGGGCCGCTGGAATGGCTTGCGCGATGAGGCCGCCAGGGTCTACCGAGGCCAGGGCGCGGCCCGCGCACGGCCCGCCAAAGCCGCCCTGGAGAAACCACCAGGGCACGCCATTCATGGCCGTGAGCACCACCGTGGCCGGGCCCAACAGTGGCTGCAGCTGCGGCGCCACCTCGGCCAGGGCCGGGGCCTTGAGGGCGATGATCACCAGGTCTTGCACACCCAGCGCCTGCGCCTGCTCGACCGCCACCACGGGCTGCGGTGGCAGCACAGGCTGTGCCGATGGGCCGCTCACCAATTGCAGGCCCTGGGCTTGCAGGGCCGCGAGTGTGTGGCCCCGCGCCAGCACACTGACGGCGCAGCCCGCCGCGGCCAGCTGGGCGCCCAGCCAGCCTCCAATGGCACCTGCGCCCACGATGGTGACCGTGTGCAGAGCGGGGTGTGGTGGCAATGGGGTGGTTTCGGGTGGTGTCGTTGATGGCATGGGGTGGTCGAGGGTGGCGGGATGGTCTAGAGACACAGGGGCGGGCTTCAGTCCAGGTAGGCGGCGTCCAGGCGTTCGACCTGTCGCACCAGGGCATCGAACACGTCTTGCCCTGCACCGTGCTGAGGGCTGAATTGCAGGGAATCGCGGGTGCAGCGGGCGGCCACGGCCTCGGGCACGGCAATGGCGGCGCCAGGGCCCCCCATGCTGAAGGTCGCGAGCTGGATCTCGCAGGCGCGCTGCAGCGTCCACAAAATGGCAAAGGTTTGCGGCAGTGTCTGGCCCCAGGCCAGCAAGCCGTGGTTGCGCAGGATGACAGCGGGCCGCTGACCTATGCTGGTCAGCAGCCGGGGGGCTTCATCGGCGTGGATGGTGATGCCCTCGAAGTCGTGATACGCCACCATGCCATGCAGCTGGGCGCTGTAAAAATTGGTCTGTTGCAGCCCGCCGTGCAGGCAGGCCACCGCCACCCCGGCGGTGGTGTGGGTGTGCATGATGCAGTGGGCTTCGGGCAGGCCTTCATGCAGCGCGGCATGCACGGTAAACCCGGCCGGATTGACTGGCCAGGGCGAGCCATCGAGCACCTCGCCTGCCCGGTTGATCTTGACCAGGTTGCTGGCCGTGACTTCGCTGTAATGCAGCCCGAAGGGATTGATGAGGAATTGCTTGTCGCCGGCGCTGGCGGGCAGGCGCAGGGTGATGTGGTTGTAGATCATCTCTGTCCAGCCCAGGTGGGCAAAGACGCGGTAGCAGGCGGCCAGCTGCTGGCGGGCCGCCCATTCGTCGGGGTGCACCGTGTGGCGCAGGCTGCGGGTGGCGGGAAGGCGGGATGACGTGTTGGCGGGCATGGTGTGAGGCATGGTCAGGTCAGCGGTGGGATGGGCGGTGGTTTTTCCAGGCGTGGTACTGCGCGGGGCGCAGGCCGTAGCGTGAGAGCACGCCTTCATGCAGGCGCCTGAGCTCTTCCACGATCAGGGTCTGTACCTGGTTTTGCTGCTGCGCGGCGAATGACAACGGCCGGTAGACGCTGTGGGCAGGGCATTGAGCCAGGGGGGCTTTCATCCATACACCCCACCCGCTGGTGCGGCGGAGACGGGCTCAACGGGGGTGGCCGGACGAAAGCTGGCGGCCAGGGCACGGGTGTGGCGAGCCAGGATTTGCGTGTCCAG
>JBEGRT010000318.1:0-4395 GCA_041180305.1 Pseudomonadota bacterium | reverse complement strand
CGCGCCCACCCCGGTGGCTGTGGTCAACAGCGCACCCACCGTGGGCGCCGGCGACGAAGTCAATGGCACCACGGCCCGCCTGCGCCTGCATGGCGGCAACCTTGGCTTCACCAACGGCAGCAGCACGGGCACCCGCCGCGTCTTCCTGCCCGATGTGCGCGTGGCCGTGACCGACACCACCACCAGCACCGTGGTGTTCAACGGCACCACCAACCTGGGTGGCGAAGTGGCCCTGCCCCCGCTGGTGAGTGGCCGCAACTACACCCTGAGCTGCACCGACGTGCAAGGGCAGGCCTTCAGCGGCTGTGGCACGGTCACCGGCGACACCGAATCGGGCGACTTCACCCTGGCACTGAGCCCACCGGCCGGTCGCAACCTGGCCGTGCACGGCCACGTGGCCCTGGCCGACGGCGGCATCTGCGGCGGCACCAACGAATTCTTCGGCATCAGCCGCAGCGCCACGGTGCAGCTGGTCAATGCCAATGGCACCATCGCCAGTGACGTGCAGCGGGTCAACCAGTTCGGCGATTACCGGCTCGATGCCGCCGTGGCCCAGCAGGCCGACCTGAAGCTGCGCGTGAGCTGCGGCGGCCACACGGCCGATGTGGCCCTGACCCGCCCGGCCGGTGGGTATGTCAGCGGCAGCACCCTGGAAGTTTCTTACACCGTGCCCAACCGCCGCCCGCAAGTGGTGCGCATGGTGGCCAACGGCCCTGAGGGCAACCTGCGCGGCCTGGAAGTGCTGCCCGAAGCCAACGCCCATTCGATCGGGCTGGTGGGCTCGAACTACTTCCTGACCTACAAGGGCCTGGACACCAAGCTGAGTGCCTGCACCTACTACCGCTCGTTCGGCGCCGTGGCCGGCTGCGATGCCCAGGGCAACATGATCCGGCCCATCACGCTGGACGACTGGAAGCGCCAGAACGGTTTCTCGCCTTACAACAGCGGCAACACCGAGGTCTCGGCCACCTACATCAACCGCCGCGACCTGAACCTGGTGCGCAAGATGGTGGCCACCCGCACCGCGCCCGACCGCATCGCCTTCGTGGTGTGCAACCACCCCGGCCCGGAAACCGACCGCCAGAACGAGGTCGATGCCGTGATGGACACGGCCCTGCAGGGCGACAAGATGGTGGCCTGCGTGGCCATGGAGCACACGCCCACGCCGGGCCGCAGCGGTGGCGCACCCTTCACCAAGTTCCTGACCTTCAACCCCACCGGCCAGCTGATCGCCTCGGTCAACCTTGACGGCCGCGGCGAGAAGTTCATGCCCGGTGCCTGCGTGGCCTGCCATGGCGGCGCGAAGTACATCAGCCGCTTCCCCACGCTGGGCAACCCCTCGCCAGACCTGGGCTCGTCCTTCCTGGCCTTCGACACGGGCAACTATGCGTTCTCGACGCGACCGGGCCTGACCGAGACCGCTCAGCAGGTGGCCATCAAGGCCCTGAACGACCTCGTCAAGGCCACCAACCCCGCCACGGCCACCCGCAACCTGATCGACGGCTGGTACGCGGCCGACCCGACACGCCTGAACAAGGACTACGTGCCCAGTGTGTGGGCCAGCTACCAGGACGCGGGCCAGGGCATCACCGCGGCCGACTCGCAGCGCTTCTACCGCAACGTGGTGGCCACCTCATGCCGCACCTGCCACGCCGCCATGCGCGACAGCTTCGACTGGGACAGTGGCTCGGGCACGCCCCAGTTGCTGTTCTACGCCGGCAGCAACCGGATCTGCGGTGGTGGCAGCGACCTGCACACCAACGGCAGCATGCCCAACGCGCTGGCCTCGGTCGATCGCCTGCAGGCCGCCTTCCAGGCCGACCCCACGCTGGCCGCCCTGACACAGAAACTGCTGGGATGCACCGCGTCAAGCGGCGACCCGGTGTATCCCAAGCGATGACACACCTGCGGTGCTGCGCGTGCAGCCAGCACCGCAGACAGGAGTACCCATGCGACTGAACCGATTCCTTCCCACCACCCTGGCGCTGGCCCTGGCCGCGTGCGGGGCCCCGAGTGGCCCCGGCTCGGCTTCTTCCGGCCTGAATGCGCCCACCGCCACCAGCCCCGCCAACGGTGGCAGCCTGGCCGCCTCCGGCTTCGACGGCAACGACATGCGCCAGACAGCCGAAACCGCCTTCAACGCACCCGACCCCATCCCTTTTGACGACTCGATCGAACGCGCCGGCAAGCAGTTGATCGCCGCGGCCAAGGCCCAGCTGGGTGCGGAAGCCCGCTCCCTGGTGATCGACCCCCTGATCGACGCCAACACCGGCGCCCAGACCCGCAGCACCGTGAAGATGGGCAGCCAGCTCGAAGGCCTGATCAAGGAAGAAAAAGCCAACTGGCAGGTCAGGCCCCTCACGCGTGATGCCCTGGCCAAACAGCCCCTGCTGATGATCGGCACGCTCACGCCCGTGAACGTCAAGCGCTCGGTGGACACCAAGCCCGACGCCTTCCGCGTGTGGCTCACGCTGATCGACCTGCGCACCAACAAGGTCATCGCCAAGCAGATCGACCGGGCCACGGCCGACACGGTGGATGCCGAACCCCTGAAGTTTTTCCAGGACAGCCCGACCTGGGCCAAGGACACCACGGTGCAGGGTTACATCAACAGCTGCCAGGTCAACACCAAGGTGGGTGATCTGGCCCACGAGGACTACCTCAAGCACCTGCCTGCAGCGGCCGTGATCAATGAAGCCATGATGGCCTACAACAGCGGCAAGGTGCCCGTGGCGCACAACCTGTACAAGGAGGCGCGCACCCTGTCGGCCCCGGGCGACCTGCGCGTGCTCAATGGCCTGTACCTGACCAGCTGGCAGCTGGGCAAGCGTGACGAAGCCCTCAATGCCTTCGGCCAACTGGTCAGCAGCGGCCTGAACGAACGCCGCCTGCCGCTCAAGCTCACCTTCAAGCCGGGTGGCACCGCCTTCAGCGACGAGGGCGAGCTGCCCGCGCAGTACCCGCTGTGGGTCAGCACCCTGGCCGAGCAGGTGCGCAAATCAGAAGCCTGCGTGCGTGTGGTGGGCCACACCAGCCGCTCGGGCAACCCGAGCGCCAATGAAAAGCTGTCGCTCAAGCGGGCCGAGGCCGTGGCCAGCCTGCTGGAGCGCCAGCAACGCAGCCTGCGCACGCGCCTGACAGTGCAGGGCGCCGGTTCGCGCGAGGCCCTGGTGGGCCTGGGCAGTGACGACAAACGCGATGCGCTGGACCGCCGCGTTGAATTCAAGGTGGTGGATTGCGTATGACATCGCGTGAATTGCTGATGCGGGCCACCGTGCTGGCCCTCATGACCCTGGCGGGCCAGACCGCCCATGCCCTGACCCAACCCAACGCGTGGACCAAAGACCGTGGCGGTGCCAGCTGCGCTGGCTGCCATGGCTTCGGTTATGCCCGTTCATCGACCCTGGCCAATGCATTGGCCACGCCCACCACCTTGCACACCTACGTGACAGGGTTGAACCAGAACGTTTACATGAATGGTCTGGACAGCGGCGACAGCTCGCTGACCGACACCAAGGCGATCCTCCCCTACATCCTGCAGTCCAACTACGGTGAGCTGTCGGCGACAGGCCTGCTGCCGGTGGCCGGTGATTACCACCACAGCTACACCCTGGCCTTCAGTGACACCGTGGTCAACGGGTCCAGGTCGGTGACGCTCACCCTCATGAATGCCAACGACTACTGGGGCGATGCCCAGGACGACCTGAGCTACAGCATCAGCGGCATCACCAACAACAGCAGCAACACCTTCTACTACAGCAGCCAGGCGTGCCAGGACAACGCTGCCGCTCCCACGGCTGCAGGCACGGTGCCTCGGGCGGGTGGCCAATGCGCCATCACTGTGGTGTTCAGCCCCAACTCCAGCGGCAGCAAGAGCGCTTCGCTGTTGCTGAACATCGGCGGCATCACCCGCACCGTGTCGCTTTCGGGCCTGGCCACCGCCCCGGTGGCATCGCTCAGTGCCGGCTCCATCGCCTTCGGCAGCATCCAGGTTGGCAACTCGTCGAGCAGCACCGTCACGCTGTCCAACACCGGCAATGCCACCCTCACGCTGGGCACCGTGACCGTCAGCGGGGATTACAGCCTGTCGGGCGCCAACACCTGCACCAATGGGCACAGCGTGTCGGCCGGCAGCAACTGCACGCTGGGCGTGACCTTCTCGCCCACAACCACCGGCACCCGCACGGGCAGCGTCTCGATCACGCACAACGCGGCAGGTTCACCCAGCAGCGTGTCGTTGAGCGGCAGCGGCACCCCGGCGCCAGCACCCAGCATCGGGGCCAATGCGGCCAACCTGTCGTTCGGGGATGTGGTGCAGGGCAACACAGCCCAGCAAACGGTCACACTCACCAACACTGGCAATGCCACGCTGACCTTCAGCAGCATTGCCGTGGG
>JBEGRT010000317.1:0-6008 GCA_041180305.1 Pseudomonadota bacterium | reverse complement strand
TCCACATAGACCAGGCCCAGGCCCACGCCGGTGGCCATGCGCAGCCGTGGGTCATGGTCCAGGCGCTGGTAACGCCGGAACAGCCGCGCCAGGTCTTCCGGGCGGATGCCGGGGCCCTGGTCTTCGATGGCGGTGTGAATGCCCTGGATGTCCTGGGTCAGGCGCACGCACACCCGCCCGCCTTCCGGGCTGAACTTCACGGCATTGCCCAGCAGGTTCACCAGCACGCGCCGCCATTGCGTGGGGTCGACCCGCACAGGGTCGCCGTGCCAGGCCTGGCTGTCCACGCTCAACCGCACCTGCCTTGCCTGCGCGCGGGGCAGTACTTCGGCCAGGGCTTCGTCGATCAGGTCCACGGGTGAGCAGTCCTGCGTGAGCAGGGGCATGCTTTCCGAGCGCATCACCAGCAGCAGCTCCTCGCACAGGTCGATGGTGTTGCGCGCCAGGGTGTCCACCGTTTCCATCAGGGTGTCCAGCGGCATCTGCTGCAGGCCCAGCTGGTGCATTTCCACCAGCGACACCAGCGATGCCTGCGGCGAGCGGATGTCGTGGGCGATGAAGCCCAGCAGGTCTTCGCGCTGGCGCTCGGCCAGGCGCAGGCGGGTCACGTCCATCATGCTGAGCATCAGGGCGGGCCCCTCGTGCACCAGGCTACGGCAGGGCGTGAGGCAGGCCCAATGCACGCTTTGCTCGGGCCCCTGGATTTCGCCGGCCAGGCTGGCCGTGGCTTGCAGGCCTTGTTGGAACAGGGCGTCCCAGCTGGTGGCCTCCATGGGCTTGAAGCCATGCAGCAGCACAGCCAGGGGGCGGCCATGCACGCTCGACGGTGTGGGGCGGTTGAGCAGGGCCAGGGCCAAAGGGTTGCTGGCTTCGATCTGCCCTTGTGCGTCGATCACGAACACGGCCACCGGCAGGGTGGCCAGGAGCTCTTCGAGCTGGCGGCGGTGCTGCTGCAGGCGCTGGGCGGCTCGTTGGGCCTGGTCCAGGCTGCGGGCCATGGCATCGCCGGCATGCCCGGCGGGGTGAGGCCCGATCAGGTGTTCGGGCAGACCTTGTGTCAGGTCATCGGCAGTGCTGCGCATGGCCCGCTGGCTCAGCTCCAGCCGGCGCCAGCTCCACACGGGGTAGCACAACAGGGCGGTCAGCATGAAGCCGCCCGGGGGGCACCACAGGCCAGCCAGGCCCAGCGCCAGCATGGCAGCGCAGGCCGCCAGCAGCATGGTGCTCAGCGCCACGATCAGGCCGAGGCGAGGCGGCAGGCGCCAGATGGCCCACATCAGGCACAGAGTGCCCAGGGCTGCCAGCGTGGCCGACGCACCCCACGACACCATGGTGATCAGGTTGCCACTTTGCAGCATGGCGAGTGCTTGCCCCGCCAGTTCGGTCCCGCTGAGCGTCTCGCCCTGGCTGGACAGGGGGGTGGTGAACTGTGTGCCCAGGCCCATGGCGGTCACGCCGACCAGCACATGCTTGTGGCGGAAGGTCTCTGGCGACACCTGGCCCTTGAGCACATCGACATAAGACACCGAAGGGATCCACTGGTGAGGGCCGCCATAACGCAAGGCGAGTTGTTCGTCACGCACCCAGTGGCGCTGAAGCCCCTCGCGCAGCGGCGAGCGCACGGTGTCCAGGCCCAGTGGCAAACGCTCGCCAGCCCGCGTCATGAGCGCCTCTGCCAGGTGGGGGTAGCTGGCCAGACCGGGCCCGGCCCGCAGGTGCAACTGGCGCACCACGCCGTCGGCATCGATGGGGACATCGGCGTGGCCCAGGCTGGCCTGTTCGCGAAACAGCGGCAGGGGCAGCAGCACCCCGGTGGACGGGGCATCGGCCAGGGTGGGGGCCTGCGGGTCGGTGGCCAGCGGGCTGACGGGCAGCACGACCTTGCCCGAGCGCGCCATGGCCCGGGCCAGCACCTCGTCTTGCAGCGGCTCGTCAGAGGGTTCGCTGAGCAGCAGGTTCAGCAGCACAGACCGGGGTTCCGAGGCCTGCAGATGGTCGAGCAGGGTGGCGTGCACGGCGCGTGGCCAGGGCCAGCGACCCAGCGCGCGGATGCTGGCATCGTCGATGCGGATCAGCACGATGGACGAGGGCGCAGGCCGTTGGAAGAGACTCAGGCTCGCGTCATACAGGCTCTGGTCCAGGCGCCATAGCCATTGGCCTGCGGTGGCCAGTGCCGCCAGCAGGGCCAGCAGTGCGGTGGTCAGCGCCCACTGGCGCATCCAGTGGGCCCGGTCGACGCTTTTCATGGGCGGCCGCGCACGATGCTGCCATCCTGTGCACGCAGGCATTGGCCCGCGCCGTCGGTGGTGCACCCGGGCAGCACGATCTTCTGGGGTGCGCTGTACGGGCCCACATAACCATCCGCATCGGTCGAGCGCACCCGCACCCACCAGGTGCCACCGGCAGGGGGGCGCGGCAGCTCGGCCTGTGCTTGTTCGGTTGACACCTCTTGCACACGTTGCTGGAAGCTGCGGTCGGGCGCCATCTGCAGCTGGTGGGTCTGCCCGGGCTCGGCTGGCCAGCGGAAGTTGAGGTGGGTTTCGCTCACGGCCGGTGCGGGCACATCGGGTGGTGCGGGCAACACGCGCACGGTCTGGGCATCGCCCCAGGGGCCTTGTCGGCCGCTGTCCGTCAGGCTGGCCAGCCGCCAGTGCCAGGTGCCCACAGGCAAGGCCAAGCGGGTTTGCGTGTCCTGTGTGCGCAGGTCGTGCGCCAGCTCGCCGTCAAAGCGCGGTGAGCCGCTCACCTGCAGTCGGTAGGCTGCGGCGCCCTCGGGCTGCGCCCATTGCAGAGGCAACTCTGCGCCGCGGTGCTTGGCGTGGGGGGCGGGTGCCAGTGGCTGTGGAGGTTCTGGGCGCGCCTGCAGCTGGAAGGTGCGTGTGGCATCTGCACCCTCCAGCCCGAGCGCATTGACCGTGCGCACCCGCAAGTGCCACAGCCCATCGGGCAGGCCCGCGATGCGCAGTTCTGGGTTGTCTGAGAGCACTTCGGCGCGCACATCCTGGAAGCTGGCGTCGGTGGCCACCTGGGCGCGGTAGCCGGTCGCGCCGGGCACCGCCGGCAGCGACAGCCGAACCAGCGGGCGTTCGTGCAGGCCGGGCAGGGCCTCCAGCACAGGGGGCATGGGCAGGGCGCTGGGGGGCGACACCCGTGCCTGAGCGTCCACCCGGGCGCCCTGGCCAGCCTTCAGTTCAGTGTGAGGGTCCAGCTGTGTCGATGGGGGCTGACGAGGCTGGTCGTTGCCGCGCAGTGCCACGCGGCCAGTCAGCACTTCGCTCTGGCTGGTGTGTGTGGTGTCGTCGGTGGCCACACGGAAATCGGTGCCTCGCACGCCCACGGTGGCTTGCGGTGTCCGGACCTGGAAGCGTGGCTGCTCACCTGTCAGATGCGCCACTGCGGCCTCGATCCGGCCGCGCAGCACCTGCAGCAGGTTGGAAAAGAAGCCCGGCGCTTCGTATTGCTGGCTGTCCTGCAAGGTCACCGTGGTCGATGACTGGATGCGGATCAAGGAGCCATCGGCCAGCTTGACCGTCACGTAACCATCCGGCCCCGTCTGGATCTGGTGGCCCGGGTTCCAGCGCATGCCGGCCTGGGCGGCTTGCGCATGGCCCAGCGGGGCCGCCACCATCGCCCTGCCCGACACCGTGATGATCTCGCCATCGCGGGGCACGCCCTTGAGCCAGGACACCGGGATGCGCACCGCCGTGCCCACAGGGATGCGCCGTGGGTCGGCAATCCGGTTCAGCTTTTGCAGTTGAGGCCAGTCGGCCGGGCGTGCCAGCAGGCGCTCGCTCAGGCCGATCAGCGTGTCACCGGGTTGGGCCATGTGCACATGGACATCGGCTGTGCCCAATGCCTGCGCACCTGCGTTTGCCGGCACCCGCCCTGGTTCTGACGCCGACGACACGGCCGGTATCGCGCAGGCCGCGGCCAACAGCAGCCAGCCCCCGACCCAGACTGAACCGGCGCCGTGTGGCGAAGCGCGAAAACGTGAATGCATGTGCGAGCGGGGCATGACCAGAAACCTCAGGCCGGGTTGTCGATGTCGATGAATTCGTGCGCCAGGCCCCACTGCTCGGCCATGGCGGCACCCAGGGCAGGGGCTCCGTAACGCTCGCTGGCATGGTGCCCGCAGGCCAGGAAGGCCACCCCGGTTTCGCGTGCCAGGTGGGCTTGCGGTTCCGAAATCTCGCCCGTGAGGAAGACATCGGCACCGGCCGCCATGGCAGGCTCAAAGTACGATTGTGCCCCGCCACTGCACCAGGCCACGCGCCGCAGCGCCCGCCCATCCCCCTTGATGGCGAGGGGTGACCGGCCCATGGCGGCCTGAACCCGCCCGATCAGGGTGTCCAGGTCCAGCGGGGTGTCAGGCGAACCGATGAAACCCAGGTTCTGCTCCCCGAAGCGGGCGTCGGCCTGCAGGCCCAGGCGCAGCCCCCATTGCGCGTTGTTGCCCCACTGAGCGTGGGCATCCAGGGGCAGGTGGTAGGCGATCAGGTTCAGGTCGTGGCGCATCAGGGCGGCCACGCGCTCTTTCATCCAGCCGGTCAGCCGGCCGTCCATGCCGCGCCAGAACAGCCCGTGATGCACCAGCAGGGCGTCGGCCCCGGCGGCCACCGCGGCGTCGATCATGGCCTTGCTGGCGGTCACGCCCGAGACAATCTTGCGAATCTCGCGCTTGCCCTCAACTTGCAGACCGTTCGGCCCATAATCCTTGAAGCGGGCGGCCTCCAGTTGTTCGTCCAGGTGGCGAACCAGCAGGTCGCGATCCATCATCGGGGTGCTCATTTCCAGTTTTCCTTGCATGCGCAGACTCTGGCTCATTTTCTCGCAAGCGGTCACCGTGTCGGTGGGCGTGGTGTTCGTGGTCTCGACCCTCAAACCGCAATGGGTGCCCCAGTGGCACAGCGCGCCGACGCCGCTGGCCGCCGATGTGCGCCCCCAACCCGTGTCGGTGTCGGCGTCTCGCGGGGCGGCGGCATCGCCGGTCGGCTACAGCCAGGCCGCTCGCCGGGCAGCGCCGTCGGTGGTCAGCATCATCACCAGCAAATCGGTGTCCTCACGGCAGCAGCGCAACGACCCCTGGTTCCGCTATTTCTTCGGTGACCAGGGGCAGGGTTCCCCGTCGTCGGGAGTGGGTTCGGGCGTGATCGTGTCGGCCGATGGTTATGTGCTGACCAACAACCACGTGATCGACCGCATGGACGACATCGAGGTCATGCTCACCGATGGCCGCAAGGCCAAGGCGCGCGTCATCGGCTCCGACCCTGAAAGCGATCTGGCCGTGCTCAAGGTCGACCTCGACCGCCTGCCCACCATCGATTTCGGTGATTCCGGCTCGCTGGAAGTGGGCGATGCCGTGCTGGCCATCGGCAACCCCTTTGGCGTGGGCCAGACCGTCACCTCCGGCATCGTCAGTGCCCTGGGGCGCAACCAGCTGGGCATCAACACCTTCGAAAACTTCATCCAGACCGATGCGGCCATCAACCCGGGCAACTCGGGAGGGGCTCTGGTCGATGCCGAAGGCCGCCTGATGGGCATCAACACGGCCATCTATTCGCGCTCGGGCGGCAACATGGGCATCGGCTTTGCCATCCCGGTGTCGACCGCGCGTCAGGTCATGGAAAGCCTGATCAAGTCGGGCCAGGTGGTGCGAGGCTGGATCGGCGTCGAACCCCGTGACCTGACCCCCGAGATGGCCGAGACCTTCAACATCCCGGTCAAGGATGGGGTGCTGATCACCGGCGTGCTGCACAACGGACCCGCCGCGCAGGGCGGCATCAAGCCGGGCGATGTGGTCCTCAAGGTGGGCAACACCCCCGTGCTGAACACGGCGCAGCTGCTCAATGCAGTGGCGGCACTCACACCAGGTCAGGTGGCCGTGGTGCAGGTGCAGCGCGGCAAGGACGTCGTGCCCGTTCAGGTCACGCCGGCGCAGCGACCCAAGGCCAGTGCCCACGGCCTGCCGCAGGGCAGCGAAGACGAGTGAGCGCGATGCAGAGGCTGCC
>JBEGRT010000316.1:0-2937 GCA_041180305.1 Pseudomonadota bacterium | reverse complement strand
ACCAGCTTGGTGAGCGCCGGGCTTTCATCGCGGGCCTTGGCCACCAGCGCCTTCACCTCGGCGGGGATTTTCTGGTCATCCCGGTGCAGCCAGCGTTGGGCCAGGCGCATCTCGGTCCAGCGTTCGGTGTTCTGCGCACCCTGCTGCTTCAGACGTTCCAGCTCTTCCGCACACGCCTTGCGCAGGTTCTGCGCATACTGGGCCATGACCTCGTAGCGATTGGCGATCAGGGCTTCCAGCGTCTGGCTGTCCGCGACAGACCGGACGGCGCCAAGCTTGAACTGCGGCGCGGTCTTGCGCACCTTGGCCAGGCCCAGCATTTCCAGCACGCGGATGTAGCCCCAGCCGATGTCGAACTCGAAGGGCTTGACCGACAGCTTGGCCGAGGTCGGGAAGGTGTGGTGGTTGTTGTGCAGTTCCTCGCCGCCGATCCAGATGCCCCAGGGCGAGATGTTGGTGGACGCATCCGGCGCCTCGAAGTTGCGGTAGCCCCACCAGTGGCCCAGCCCGTTGATGATGCCGGCCGCGTGGACCGGACTCCACAGCATCTGCACCGCCCAGACCGTCAGGCCCAGCGCACCGAACAGCAGCACGTCGAGGACCAGCATCAGCGAGACGCCCAGCTTCGACTGGCCGGTGTACACATGACGCTCCAGCCAGTCGTCCGGGGTGTTGTGGCCGAACTTCTTCAGCGTCTCCTCGACCTTGGCCTCGGCGCGGTACAGCTCGCTGCCGCGCAGCAGCACGGTCTTGATGCCATGGGCGACCGGGCTGTGCGGGTCGTCGATCGTCTCGCACTTGGCGTGGTGCTTGCGGTGGATCGCCACCCACTCCTTGGTGACCATGCCCGAGGTCATCCACAGCCAGAAGCGGAAGAAGTGCGACGGGATCGGGTGCAGGTCGAGCGAGCGGTGGGCCTGGCTGCGGTGCAGGAACACGGTGATGGCGACGATCGTGATGTGCGTCATCACCAGCGTGGTGACGAGCACCTGCCAGACGCTGGCGTGCAGCAAACCGTGGGCCAGCCAGTCCACCAGGACAGACCAGATCGTCGAGAGTTCGGGCATCGAGAAGCTTTCAGGGGTTCAGAGGGCGGGGTAGAACATTCTAGACGTTCCACTAATTCCCCCGAAACAGGGAATTTGCCCAACATAACGACCCAAACCCGATATTCGCCGACGATTGCGCCCGATCAAGGGCAGAACGCGCACATCAGCGACGGCGCCACACCGCCGCAAAGAACCCGTCCGTGCCATGCCGGTGCGGCCACAGGCGCAGGTAATGGTTGCGGCACAGCGACTCCGCGTCCTCGACCTTCTGGCGCGCCAGCACCTCGGCGGCGTCCAGCAGCTCGAAATCGGGATGCGCTTCGCTGAACGCCTGCGCGATGGCCTCGTTCTCGGCGTCCAGCAGGCTGCAGGTGGCGTAGACCAGTTGGCCGCCGGACTTCACCAGCCGGGCGGCACTGTCGAGGATGGCGCGCTGCTTGACGGTCAGCTCGGCGATGCCCTCGGGCGTCTGGCGCCACTTGAGGTCCGGGTTGCGGCGCAGCGTGCCCAGGCCCGAGCACGGCGAATCGACCAGCACGCGGTCGATCTTGCCGGACAGGCGCTTGATGCGTTCGTCGCGCTCGTGGGCGATGCCGGCGGGGTAGACGTTGGACAGGCCGCTGCGGGCCAGTCGCGGCTTGAGCGCGGCCAGGCGGTGGGCGGACACGTCGAACGCATAGAGCCGACCGGTGTTGCGCATCATCGCGCCGAGTGCCAGCGTCTTGCCGCCCGCGCCCGCGCAGAAGTCCACCACCATCTCGCCGCGCTTGGCCTCGGTGAGCAGCGCCAGCAACTGGCTGCCTTCGTCCTGCACCTCGACCTCGCCGCGCTTGAAGGTGTCGGTCAGGTTGAGCGTGGGCTTGCCGCGCGCACGCAGGCCCGTGGGTGAATACGGCGTCGGCTCGGTCAGGATGCCTTCTTCGGCCAGTGTGGCCTGGGCCGCCTCACGCTTGGTGAGCAAGGTGTTGACCCGCAGGTCGAGTCCGGCCGACTTGGACAGGCTCTCGATCAGCGGCCAGAAATCGTTGCCCATTTCCTTCTTCAGCGCCTCGGCCAGCCAGTCGGGCAGGTTGTGGCGCAGGCTCTCGGACTGGCTCTTCAGGCTCAGCAGCCTGGCGGTGGCGGCCCACTTCTGCTCGACCTCGGTCGTCGCGGCGCGCAGGTACGCCTCGGTGCCCTGCCAGGCCAGGATGCTCAGGCGGCGTTCCAGCGCGCCCGTGCCCGACTTGGCCAGGTACTGCAGCCGCAGCCGCTCGCGCAGCACCGCGTAGACCGTCTCGGCCAGCGCGTGGCGTTCGCGCATCCCCAGCATCCGGTTGCGGCGGAAGAAGGCGGACACGACGGCATCGGTCGGGCTGGAGAAGCGCAGGACTTCGTGCAACAGCTCGTCGCACAGCGTGAAGAGGGCTTTGGGGGTCATCGGGAAGTCCTCGGGACAGGCTTAGCTTATTGAGTCAGGGGCATGGAACAGCCACTGCGGCTCGTTCTCGGTGTGGTGGACAACGCCGTCATCGCCCAGCGTCAGCCGGTCCTCGACGAACCAGCGCACCGCCCGCGGGTAGATCTGGTGCTCGCAGCGCAGCACCCGCGCCGACACGGTTTCGGCCGAGTCACCCGCCTGCACCGGCACCACCGCCTGGACCACGATCGGTCCGTGGTCCAGCTCGGCGGTCACGAAATGCACGGTCGCGCCCGCCACCTTGCAACCGGCCTGCAACGCCCGTTCATGGGTGTGCAGCCCCCCGAACGACGGCAGCAGCGAGGGATGGATGTTGAGCAGGCGGCCTTCGTAGCGCGCCACGAACGCGGGCGTCAGGATGCGCATGAAGCCGGCGAGCACGACCAGGTCGGGTCGGTGCGCATCGATCTCGTCGGCCAGTGCCGCGTC
>JBEGRT010000315.1:0-4362 GCA_041180305.1 Pseudomonadota bacterium | reverse complement strand
AGGTCGGCATGGCGCATGAGGGTGCCCGGGTCGGTGCCGTGCACGGGGTAGAGCACCAGGCCCACACTGGGGGTCACGCGCAATTCGTGCGGGCCCACGCGCATGGGCTCGTGGAACAGGTCCATCACCTTGTCAGCCACCACACTGGCATCTTCCAGCTGCGCGATGCGCGGCAGCAGCACCACGAACTCGTCGCCACCCAGCCGGGCCACGATGTCGGTGGTGCGCATGCCGTTGCGCAGGCGCTGTCCCACCTCGGCAATCAGGCCGTCGCCGACCTGGTGCCCCAGGGTGTCGTTGATTTTCTTGAAGCGGTCGATGTCCAGGAACATCAGGGCCAGGTGGCCGCCGTCGCGTTCGCATTGCTGCACGGCGCCGCGCAGCTGCTCCTGCACCATGTTGCGGTTGGGCAGTCCGGTCAGGGCGTCGTGCAGGGCCTGGTGCTGCAGCTGCAGCTCGGCCTCGGTGCGCGAGGTCACGTCGTGGGCCATGGCCAGGTAGCCGGTCATCTCCTGGGCTTCGTTCTTGAGCACCGTCACCGTCACTTCGGCCACGATGCGTCGCCCGTCGCCGCGGATCAGGGCCCACTCGGAGGGCATGTCGGGGCTCTCCTCGGCCAGGTGGATCAGCACCTGCATGTCGCGCACGGGACGTGACAGCCGCAGGGCCAGCTTCTGGCTGCGTGCGGCCACCTGCTCGGGGTCGAAGAAGCGCTGGGTGGTCGAGCGGCCTACCAGTTCGGCGGCCCGAAAGCCCAGCAGCGCTTCGCCAGCAGGGTTGATGGCCTGGACCACGCCGCTGCGGTTGAGCACCAGGATCGCGTAAGGCGCATGGTGCACGATCACTCGGCGCATCTCATCGACCTCATCGAGCTGGCGCTGGGCCGCACGGTACGCCTCTTCGGCCGCTTCCTGCGCGCGCATGTCCCGCAGGGTCAGCAGCATCGCCGCCTGATCGTGCCCGATCAGCGCATTGACGGTCACCTCCGCCGGCAGGCTCTGGTGCTCGCGCGTGGTCAGCTCCATGCGCTTGCCGGGGGCATCGGGCGTCAGGCCACGGCGGGCCAGCAAGGCTTCGATCTGGCCATGCGGGCTTTCGCCGGCATGGGGCAGAAGCTGCCGCAAATTGAGCGCGAGGCTGCCCTCGGGCAACCCCAGCAGTTCGCGTGCGGCCCGGTTGGCGCTGGTCACCTCGCCCTGCACATCGACCGTCAGGATGGCGTCCTGGGTGCTGTTCATCACCGATTGCAGCTGGCGCGCGCTCTCGGTGGCGTCTTGCGCCAGCGACAAGGCCAGCGCGGCCGCTTCGCCTTGCTGGCGTCCAACGCTGCGAACAGCCCACCACAGGCCCAGGCTGGTCATCAGGCCGGCGGCCAGCATGGCCAGTGGCAGGGCCTGGCTGCTTGCGCGCACCGGCTGGCGCGTCAGGGTGCTGGAGAAGGTGCGCCCCAGAGCCTTGAAGCGGGTGATGCGGGTGTCAGCGAGGGCTGCTTGCTTGTAGGCCCTGGCAGTCTCGCCGCCCGAGTCGAACAGCAGGACGCCAGCCATGGGCACATCGGCCGTGTCCGGCCCCAGGTCTTCCAGTCGCCAGTGCAGTTGGTAGCGCAGTGTGTCGGGCATGACCCGGTCGGTCAGGCCCATGGCTTCCACCGCACAGCCCACCTGGCCCAGCAGCGCAGCCTGCCGTTGTGCCGGCGTGCTCAGAGTCTGGCGCGTGTCGAACACGGGTGCACGCAGCGCAAAGCCGGTGGCCTTGCTGGTGCCGGACACCAGTTGCACGGGGCCTGTGGCCACGGTTCGGCCTGAGTCGCGAGCGCGCTCCATGGCCTCGCGGCGAATCGGGTCAACGGCCTGGTCGAACCCCAGAATGCGCGGGTTGCTGGCCAGCGGCTCGGCGTACACAACCACCATGTAGTGGTCACGTGTACCGGGCGGGGTCACCTGGAAATTGGGAAATCCCTTTGGCGACAGGCTGCGGTCGTTGCGCACTTCACGTTCGAGTGCCGCGCGATCGGGCTCGGCCACCCAGCGCGCATATTGCAGTGCGGCCAGGCCCGGGTAGTCCTGAAGGTTGACGCTCTGGTAAAGCTTGAGGAAATCCTGGCGGGTCAGCTTGGGGTTGGCTTCCAGCGCCGCCTTGAAGGTGTGCAGCAGCTCGCCGTAATGCGCCAGGGTCTGCTGCAGCTGACGCGTGTGCGTGGCCACGTCCTGCGCGAATTGCGCATCGGCCTGCTCCGAAACTTTCTGGGCTGCGGCCCACCATGCCCAGACGCTGCCCAGCAGGCCCAAGACCAGCACTGCCCAGGAGGCGTGCAGCCATCGCCTGGAGCGCCGTGCAATCTGATCGGTGGTGTGGTGTGTGTCCGGGTTCATGCCTCATGGGCCTGCCGACAGGGCAAGACAAGCGTTGGCTTGCCTTGTATCGGCGCCCCGGGGTGAGACTTGAACCAGTGTGGTGCGTCAGCGGCCGTTGCGGGCCATGGCCATCAGGCGCGCGATGCGCTCTTCGGTGGCCGGGTGGGTGGCGAACAGGCCCTTGATGCCCTCGGCCGACAGCGGGTTCATGATCATCATCTGCGCGGTTTCGGGGTGGGCCTCGGCCGCGTGCAGGGGAATGCCCTGCGCGTAACGGTGGATCTTGTCGAGCGCGCTGGCCAGGGCGGCCGGGTCGCCGCAGATCTCGGCGCCACCGCGGTCGGCCTCGAACTCTCGGGCACGGCTGATGGCCATCTGGATCAGGCTGGCGGCCAGCGGGGCCAGGATGGCCACGGCGATGCCGGCGATCGGGTTGGCCGGGCGGCCTTCTTCATCCCGCCCACCGAAAAACACGGCGAAGTTGGCCAGCATCGAGATCGCGCCGGCCATGGTGGCGCTGATGGTGCTGATCAGGATGTCGCGGTGCTTGACGTGGGCCAGCTCGTGCGCCATCACGCCGCGCAGCTCGCGCTCGCTCAGCACATTGATGATGCCGGTGGTGGCCGCCACGGCGGCGTTCTCCGGGTTGCGGCCGGTGGCGAAGGCGTTGGGGGCGGCTTCGTCGATGATGTACACCTTGGGCATGGGCATCTGGGCGCGCTGCGCCAGCTCTTGCACCATGCGGTAGAAGTGCGGCGCCGACGAGGCATCGACCTCGCGGGCGTTGTACATCTTCAGCACCATCTTGTCGGAGAACCAGTAGCTGAAGAAATTCATGCCCAGGGCCACGACCAGGGCCAGCATCATGCCGGTGCGGCCACCGATCATGGCGCCAATGGCCATGAACAGGGCGGTGATGGCGGCCATCAGGACCGCGGTTTTCATCATGTTGAACATGTCAGGGCTCCTTCGGGAAGCCGGGCAAGCCGCCACATGGCGGCACCCCATTAGATAAGGTTTCAGCCCCGGAGTTCAAGTTCGGTTCAGCTTGATGCCAGGGCTTTACAAGGCTTCACCACCCGGCCTCAGGCCAGGCGAGTGCCCACGGCCAGGCCTTGCAGGGCCTGCAAGGCTTCCCGCACCGGCTGGCGCTTGCCGCCCGGGCGTTGCAGCACGGTCAGGGCCAGGGCCTGTTCGCCGCAGGCCACCACCAGCTGCTCGCCATCGGCCTGCAGCACCTCGCCGGGCGCCCCGTGGCCCGCCACCACCTGAGCGGCCCACACCTTCACGGTGTCGGTGCCCAGCTGGAAGGTGGCGCCGGGGAAGGGGTCGAAGGCGCGCACGCGGCGCTCGATCACGGCGGCGGGCAGGGCCCAGTCGATGGCCGCTTCGGCCTTGTCGATCTTGTGTGCGTAGGTGATGCCTTCGGTGGGCTGCGGCATGCGGGTCAGGCCGGGGCCGCCCGTGGCCTGCTCGCTCAGCGCCTGCAGGGCCTGAACGATCAGGCGGCCGCCCAGGCTGGCCAGGCGGTCGTGCAGCACCGCGGTGGTGTCTGTGGGCGCGATGGCTTCACGCGCTTCCAGCAGCATGTCGCCCGTGTCCAGGCCGATGTCCATCTGCATGATGGTGATGCCGGTGTCGGCATCGCCCGCCTCGATGGCCCGGTGGATGGGCGCGGCGCCCCGCCAGCGTGGCAGCAGCGAGGCGTGGATGTTCAGGCAGCCCAGGCGCGGGGTGTCCAGCGTCCACTGCGGCAGGATCAGGCCATAAGCCGCCACCACCATGCAGTCGGCGCCCACGGCCTCGATCAGGGCCTTGGCTTCGGCGGCTTCCTGCGGGTGCTTGCCGTCGAGCTTCAGGCTGTGGGGCTGGGCCACGGGCATGCCCTGTTCGAGTGCGAACTGCTTGACCGGCGAGGCCTGCAGCTTCATGCCGCGGCCTGCCGGGCGGTCGGGCTGGGTCAGCACCAGGGCGATGTCGTGCCCGGCGGCATGCAGGGCCACCAGCG